>NZ_QFGB01000016.1:0-77956 GCF_004369245.1 Pelotomaculum sp. FP
TGAGCGATATTAATGAATCCGCCGCTAATATATCTAAAATAATCAAGGCAATTGATGAGATTGCCTTCCAGACCAATATCCTGGCCTTAAACGCGGCGGTAGAGGCGGCCCGCGCCGGCAAGCACGGCAAAGGCTTTACCGTTGTGGCCGAGGAAGTGAGGAACCTGGCCCAGCGTAGCGCCAAGGCGGCCAAGGAGACCGCGGAGATGATCGAAGGCTCGATCCAAAAGACCGAAATAGGCGCCAAAATTGCCGAGGAAACCTCCAAGGCGCTGGAAGAGATCGTGCTGGGCACGGCCAAGGTAACCGACCTGATCGGTGAAATAGCCTCAGCCTCCAAAGAACAGGCTGTAGGTATCGGGCAAATCAACGAGGGCTTGAACCAGGTAGATCAGGTTACGCAGCAAAACTCGGCCGGCTCGGAAGAACTGGCTGCCGCTAGCGAAGAGATGTCCAGTCAGGCTGCGATGGTTAAGCAGATGCTCGATAAGTTTACACTTAGAAAGCAAGGTTTTACGGGCGCTCCGGCAGTTGCAGCCACCACCAAATCGCTTGCTGCGCATCAGCTTCCTGTTCAGGAGCGAAATTGGGGCATTAAGAATAAACCCGTTAAGAAGGGGGTCCTGGAAGTAGCCGCGGCGAAGGATGCCGGGGTAAAGCCGCAAGACATTATTTCTCTGAATGATGCGGAATTTGGCAATTTCTGATAAGAAAAGGGGCCAATAAGATGATACCTGTATTCGGAGGAGTATCCCAATTAATATAATTTGTTTAATTGATTAAACAGTATAATACCGGCGGGAGATTTAGGTGTCTGTTTCAAACTAATTCTCCCGTCGATGGTATTGGTGGTGAACATCATACGGCTTACCGACCGGGAGTTTCAACTGATTAGCAGTCTGGTCTATAAAATTTGCGGGATTAAGCTTGGAGAAAAAAAACGCAGCCTGGTTGCCGCGCGCCTGCAAAAAGTGTTGCTTGCAGGCGGGTTCGGCAGCTTCCAGGAGTATTATGAATATATTATCCAGGATACCAGCGGAGAGGCGCTGCTCAACCTGGTGGACCAGATTTCTACTAATCATACCTATTTTTTTCGCGAAAAAGAGCATTTTGATTTTTTAATAAATGTTGCGCTGCCTGGAATTAGTGAAGAGCAGCGGAATACTGGCAGGCGGAAGGTTAGAATTTGGTCTGCCGGGTGCTCTTCAGGAGAGGAACCTTACACCCTGGCGATGATTCTTAAGGAATATCTAGGCGGTAATGCATTACATATGGACGCAGGTATTCTGGCAACTGATATTTCGTTCAGTGTATTAGAAACAGCTATGGCAGGTATATATCCGGCGGATAAGATGTTACAGGTGCCCATATCATACCGGCAGCGTTATTTTAGCCCTTTAAAAGACGGTAACTGGGCGGTTAAGCAATGTTTGAAGGATATGGTTCTTTTCCGCCGTTTAAACCTGATGAGCCGCGAATTCCGGTTCAAAGGACTTTTTCAGGTAATTTTTTGCCGTAATGTAATGATCTACTTTGACAAAGCCACCCGTCGGGAACTCATCGAAAAGTTACACCGGTATACTGAAACGGGCGGGTATTTGTTAATCGGTCATTCCGAGACCCTAGACCGGGAGGCCGGCTTATATAAATATATCAAGCCCTCGATATATAAAAGAATATAACTTTTCATCCAAACAAAATTTTAAACAGGTCGATCTTTTTAAAGGTGAACATAATGAAAAAGATTAAAGTGCTTGTTGTCGATGATTCTGCCCTGGTAAGGGAAATTCTGGCCCGGGGATTGGCCATGGACCGGGACATCGAGGTGGTCGGGGTGGCCTCCGACCCATTTATAGCCCGCGATAAGATAGTCCGGTTGAAACCGGATGTGCTTACACTTGACGTAGAAATGCCCAGGATGGACGGAGTGGAATTTTTGCGCCATTTGATGCCCCAGTACCCGTTGCCGGTAATTGTGGTTAGCGCCCTCACCAGAAAAGGCGCCGCCATAACTCTTGCCGCCCTTGAGGCCGGAGCTGTTGATGTGGTTGTCAAGCCGAGCACTGACATAGCCCGCGGTTTGAATGTTATGTTGGGGGAATTGCGTAACAAGGTGAAAATTGCGGCCTTAGCGAATGTAAGCGCCTGGAAGGGCAACCGTGAATCTATCAAAACAATTAGGGCGGACAGCCAGGCTTTAGCCGAATCTACAGATAAGGTGATAGCCATCGGGGCTTCTACCGGAGGGACGGAAGCAATCCGCAAAATATTGCAAAGTTTTACCGCCGCAATACCTGGCGTGGTGGTGGTACAGCACATGCCTGTTGGATTTACCAAACATTTTGCTGACAGCTTAAATGATCTATGCGCTATGGAAGTGAAAGAAGCTAAAACAGGGGACAGAGTATTGCCCGGGCGGGTACTGATTGCGCCGGGTGACCGTCACATGACCGTGCGCCGTTCCGGCGGTTCCTATCTGGTTGACTGCCGGTCAGGTGATAAGGTTTGCGGGCATTGCCCTTCAGTTGAGGTGCTGTTCCAGTCGGTTGCAGAATTTGTGGGGGCTAACGCCATCGGGATCATGCTTACCGGTATGGGTAGTGACGGCGCCAACGGTATGGTGGCTATGCGCCGGGCCGGGGCCAGGACAATAGCGCAGGATGAAACTACATCTGTGGTATTCGGCATGCCGAAGGTCGCTTATGAACTCGGCGGGGCGGAATGCCTGGCGCCGCTGGATGTAATCCCATTTACGGTCATGAATTTACTGGCGCAATATAAAACGGTTTGATAATGCGCCTTGGGAGTGACAGGGGGACGGTAGTTGTACAGTTTTTCAAGGAAAGGAAGCAAAAGAACCGTCCCTCTGCTTCCGGTATTGGGTGTGGAATATCAGACTGAATTACCTTTTTTTTTTGGATAATAATTTTGCCCTTGCAGGGGAAAGTGCTTTGCTGTAGAATATTGTTAAAGTTAGTCAAAATATAATATTTTCCATGATAAAGGCAAACCTCCTGAAAGGGAGGGACGCAAAGCTAACGGGCCTAAAACTAAGACTTCGCGGGCTACAAGGCGCAGGATTTTTGGTAGGGTAATATACTACCATACCTGCGAGCTCCGGATGATTTGTCATGGCGGCTGGGTTGCCAGGGTAAGATTGATCCAAGCTCTTTACTTTGGCTTGGTTTTTTTTGTTCAAAATGATCTAATTTTATAATATTTAACCAGAAAGGGTGACGCCGTTGGAGTTGTTTTCAAATCCTATACTCCTATCACTTCAAAAAGGTCTGGATGCGGGCGCCTTGAGACAGCGGGTAATTGCCAATAATATTGCCAACGTGAATACGCCCAACTACAAAAAATCTACCGTCGCCTTTGAGAGCTTGCTTAAGAAAGCATTGGGACACGGGTCCATTGCCTTGAACAAAACCGATCCCAGACACTTTGGTGTAACTGCGCTGTTGGATGAACTGCAGCCCGAAGTGAACCTGAATGAAACAACTTCCATGCGAACCGATGGCAACAATGTCGACATCAATGAGGAGATGACCAACCTGGCGGCCAACTGGATCCAGTGCCAGGCGGTAGGTAGAGAATTAAGCGAGCATTTTTCTATTTTAAGTTACGTCATAACCGGCGGAAAGGGGTAGACAAGTGGGTATTTTCAACTCTCTGGCCGTCAGCGCATCAGGGCTTACGGCGGAAAGTCTGCGGTTGGACCTGATTGCCAATAATATCGCCAATATGAACACCAAGGGCCGGCCCGACGACCCGGCCAATCCTCCCTACCGCCGTAGAATTCCTGTCTTTGCGCAAATACTGGAGCAGGTTTCTGCCAGCGGTTCATCGCTGTCAAGTGTTAGAGGCACGGGGGTACGGGTAGTCCAGGTTCTGGAAGACGCCCGGCCGCCCAGGCTGGCGTATGAACCGGCCGATCCCATGGCCGATGCGCTTGGTTATGTAGCCTACCCGAATATTAATATCGTCAACGAAATGGTTAATATGATTTCCGCCGCCAGGTCTTATGAAGCAAACGTGACAGCTTTAAATGCCGCCAAGGATATAGCCTTGAAAGCCCTGGAGATAGGGCGCGGTTAAAGGGGGGCCATGAGAATGCAGGTATTGCCTGTCGGACAACCATTCTTACCGCCGCAGCCGGCGGGAACCGGGGCTAACCAGGAGGCCGGGGGCGCTTCTTTCGCTGGTGTTTTGGACAACGCCCTGAAAAAACTGAATGATACCCAGATCAAGGCCGATCAGCTGACGAGTGAGTTGCTTACCGGCGAAATTCAAGACATTCACCAGGTGACAATAGCTATGACAGAAGCCAAGTTGGCCATGCAGCTTGCAGTCGAAGTGAGGAATAAGATTATTGAGGCTTACCAGGAAGTTTCCCGCATGCAGGTTTAATATGTCCTTTGACAGTTGAGGTGGTTTAGTTGAGTCCGGGTGACCTTATCGTCAGGTTAAGGGAGAAATGGCAGGCTTTTAACCAAACCCAAAAAGTTATCTCAGTTTTAATTGTCGCAGGAGTCGTAGGATGTCTGTTCTATTTCGGACGGGTAATGATGCAGCCTCCTTTTGCCCCGTTGTTTACCGGGCTTGAACCCAAGGAAGCGGGACTTATCGTGGAAAAGCTCAAAACCATGAAGATTCCCTACCAGATTGCGGATCAGGGTAAAACCATCAAGGTCCCGGAGCGTCAGGTATACGAGACGAGGAATCAGTTGGCCAGCAGCGGGGCTTTAAGCGACAGCGGTTTAGGCTTTGAACTTTTTGACCAGAGTAAGTTCGGTCAAACCGACTTTGAACAGCAGGTGGGGTACCAGCGAGCCTTACAGGAAGAGTTGAGGCGAACGGTGGTCCAGCTTGACGGAGTGGAGCAGGCCAGGGTCCACCTGGTGCTTCCTCCAAAAAGCGTTTTTATCAGCGACCAGGGCACACCTTCCGCTTCTGTGGCTTTAAAGCTCAAACCCGGGGCGCGTCTTAGCCCGGAGCAGATCCAGGGTGTTTGTGACCTTTTCGTGGGCAGCGTGGAAGGCCTTAAGCCGGAGAATGTCCATGTCATAGATACCGAGGGAAATGTGTTAAGCGATAATTTTAAATCAAGCGACTCCAAGGCTGTCGCTGCCAGGACTACCCTTGATCAGAAGACGGCTCAACGGGAATATGAAAAAGAGCTCGAAAAAAGGGTCCAGCAGATGCTGTCGCAGATTATTGGCCAGAGTAACGCTGTTGTCATGGTTACAGCCGATCTTGACTTCGGCCAGAAACAGACCGTCAGCACCATTGCTTCCAATCCGGATAACGTAAAAATTAGCGAGCAGAACATTAATGAAAGCGGAACAGGCGGCGGAGGCGGGGGCGCTGTGGGAACCGATTCGAATATAACTACAACTCCTTTTGCCCAGGGTACCGGCTCTTCGAGTTATACCAAGGAAGAGAATACGATCAACTACCAGGTAAGCACCTTACAGGAGACTGTGGAAAATGCCCCCGGCAGCGTCCGCCGTTTATCTGCTTCGGTGGTGGTAAATGAAGCCGACATCCCGCTGGATGTTCAAAAGATCAGGGATGTTGTTGGGTCGGCTATCGGTTACGACCAAAACCGTGGGGATCAGATCAATGTTACAAGTATGGCCTTTGACGATTCGTATCAGAAAAAAATTGAGGCTGAAATGGCTCAGTATGATGCCGCAGCGAAAGCAAAGGAAAAAGAACGCCTTTACCTATACGGTCTGTCCGGCCTGGCCGTATTGGTCGTGTTAGCCGCAATAATACTGTGGCGGCGCCGCAGCGCTCAGCGGGATGAAGAAGAACTTGTGGAAGAGCTTATCCCGGTGAAAGCAATTGAGCTTGATCAGGAAGAAAAGGCCAAAGACGATAAAAAAGAACAGATTAGAGCCTTATCAAAGGAAAAGCCTGATGAAATAGCCGAGATTTTAAAAGTCTGGATCAGGCATTAGGGGGGTAGCTGTGCAGCCTGCAAAACTTAACGGTATTGAGAAAGCAGCCATTCTATTAATAGCGCTAGGTTCCGACCTGTCGTCCCGGGTGCTGAAGAAAGAATTTCTTGAGACTGAAATCGAACAGCTTACCAAAGAGATATCCAATATGACTCATGTTCCGTCAGAAACAACGAGCGCAGTGCTGGATGAATTCATGAAACTGCAACAGGCACGGGAATACCTTTTGCACGGCGGTTTGAACTACGCTAGAGAAATGCTTGAAAAAGCCCTGGGGAACCAGAAGGCTTCGGATATTTTGAATAAGCTGACAAGTAATATGAAGGCCATTCCCTTCAGTTCGCTTCGTAAAACCGATCCCAAACAGCTCTTAAACTTTATTAGGGATGAACATCCCCAGACTATCGCGTTGATTCTGGTCCATCTCACCCCGGAGCAAGCGGCCGTTATTCTGGCATCCTTGCCCCCCGAGTTGCAGAGCGAAATATCCAAGCGGATTGCCAGCATCGATCGCTTAACCCCTGACGTTGTCAAGAGCGTAGAGGCGGTGTTGGAAAACAAACTGTCATCCGTGCTCCAGCAGGATCACACGGCGGTGGGCGGCGTGCAGTCTCTGGTGAATATTTTGAACAGGGTGGGAAGGAGCGCGGAAAAAGTAATTCTGGAGGGGTTGGAAAGGGAAGACCCTGATCTGGCGGATGAAGTCAAGATGCATATGTTTGTCTTCGAAGACATTAAAATTCTTTCGGATCAATTTATTCAGCGGGTGCTGAAAGAGGTCGATTTCAAAGACCTGGCGCTGGCCATGCGGGGCGCCAATGAAGAGGTGCATGCCAGGATTTATAAAAACATGTCCAAACGTGCCGCCGATATGCTCAGGGAAGAAATCGAATTTATGGGACCGGTACGTCTGAAAGAAGTGGAACAGGCACAGCAAAAAATTGTTACTACTATCCGCAAACTGGACGAAAGTGGAGAAATAATTATTTCCTGGGGTGGTGACGATGTCATTCTATAAGATCATCAAGGCTGCCGAAGTGCCGGAAAACCTTCTGCACGTCTTACCGCTAAGGAGTTATACGACTCTGGTAGAACGGGAGAGCATACAATACGGGGATAATAATGCTGACGTTGCGGCAAGCATTATGAACCAGGCTACGTTGCAGGCTGAGGAAATTGTTAGCCAGGCCCGCGTTAGCGCAGACGAAATAATCAACCAGGCTAAGTCGGCAGCCGGGCAAATCGAGCAGGAAGCCTACCGGAGCGCCTTTGAAAAGGGACGCCAGGCAGGCTATGAGGCCGGTTACCGGGATGGAATGGCCCAAGCAGATCAAGAGGCGGCGGCCATTCGGGCGCAGGCTGGGGAGGTGTTGGCACAAGCTGAAACAATTCGACGCCAAACCCTGGCGGCAATGGACCAGGAGATCGTGGAACTGGCCAGGGAAATAGCGGAGAAGCTGTTGTCGGCCCAGTTGACGCTGGAGCCCGGGATGGTGCTGCAGGTGTCCATGGAAACATTACGCCTGGTTGCAGATCGGCTCAATGTGGTTTTATATATCAACCCGGTGGAATTGGAACTGGTGGAAAGAAGGAAGGATGAACTGCTGGGTGTTCTTCCGGTGAGAGCACAGCTTCAGGTGGTTGCAGATCCTTCAGTGCAGGCAGGGGGATGCAGGGTTGAAACCGAACAGGGGCAGGTGGATGCAACCATGGAAACACGACGGGAAGAGTTAATGAAAGCCCTTTACAGTGAGTGAGCGATAGTGGCTTTTCACGATTACTCCAAGATGATTTCAGTACTGACAACCCCTTATATTTAAGGAAAAGAAAAAGCTTTAGCTTTCTTACAAAAGAAGGATGATTACTTTGCAGTGTGCTCCCATCGACCTTGCCCCATGGCGCTCCCGCTTAAGAGAAGCAAAGTTAATTAAGCTAAATGGCCGGGTGACCCAGGTGATTGGGCTCACCGTTGCAGTACAGGGCATCAACGCGCCCATTGGTGAGGTCTGCGAGATCTCGATACCTGGTGGCCCGGAGCCGGTCCTGGCCGAAGTGGTGGGTTTTCGTGACGGCAGCGCGGTCCTGATGCCTCTGGGCGAACTCCGCGGGGTTTACCAGGGGTGCAGCGTTACGCCCAGCGGTAAATCGTTTAATGTCAAAGTTGGGGAGCAGCTTCTCGGCAGGGTCCTGGATGGTCTGGGGGAACCTATTGACGGGCTTGGTCCGATAGGCGGGCGCCTCAAGGACTACCCGGTGGACAACCGTCCCCCCAATCCCATGAAGAGAAGACGGATCACAGAGGCGCTCTCAACCGGAGTGAGAGTTGTGGACGCGCTGCTTACCTGCGGCCGGGGCCAGCGAATGGGTATTTTTGCGGGCAGCGGAGTTGGTAAAAGCACCTTGCTCGGCATGATTTCCAGGTACAGCAATGCGGATGTCAATGTTATCGCCCTGGTTGGGGAGCGGGGCCGTGAGGTGCTGGATTTTATTGAGACCGACCTGGGTCCTGGGGGGCTGGCCCGCTCGGTGGTTGTGGTGGCTACGTCCGAACAACCTGCGCTGGTGCGCTTGAAAGGAGCCTTTGTCGCCTGTGCCATCGCGGAGTATTTTCGTGATCAGGGCAGGGATGTGATGTTGATGATGGATTCCGTGACCCGTTTTGCTATGGCCCAGCGGGAGGTCGGATTGGCTACCGGTGAACCGCCGGCAACCAAGGGCTATACCCCCTCAGTGTTTGCCCTGCTGCCCCGGCTGCTTGAACGGCCGGGAATGTCTGCCGCCGGTTCGATTACCGCTTTCTTTACGGTGCTGGTGGATGGGGATGATTTAAACGAACCGGTTTCCGATGCGGTGCGGGGCATCCTGGACGGGCACATTGTCCTGTCCCGTTCTCTGGCGGCGGCCAACCTTTTCCCGGCGATTGATGTTTTAAACAGCGTCAGCCGCCTGATGCCTGACATAACTTCCGAGGAGCACCGGGCCTATGCCGGTAGGCTGCGAGACCTGCTGGCAACTTACCGGCAGGCGGAGGACTTGATCAATATCGGGGCCTACGTGGCTGGTTCAAACCCACATGTTGATGAAGCCATCGCTGCTTACCAAAGCATCATTAATTTCCTGAAACAGGATTTGTACGAGCATGCCCAGTACGATCATTCACTGGAAATGTTGAAGACAATTGTGCATAAAGGGGCGGGAGAACATGGCTAAGTTTCAATTTCACCTTGAACCTGTACTCAAGCAGCGCGCCGCCAAGGAGGTCTCTGCCGAACAGGCGCTGGCTTTGGCTCGTAAAGAATACAACCGGCGTTTAACCTTGCTGGAAAATACCAGGCAGAGCCTGCAAGCATTGGAGGCAACCGGAAGGGACGGGCTGGATTATTTTGAAATCAGGCAGCATTTCTTTTACCGGGCATCCATAAATGAGAAAATCAAAGTCCAGGAAAAAGGTGTCAGCGCGGCTGACCGCGTTGTTGCGCATAAGCGGGATGAGGCTGTTCAGGCCAGGCGGGAGCGGCAGGTTTTAGATAAGCTTAAAGAACAATGCGTGCAAAACTACAGGCGTGAGCTGGCTGACAGGGAGCAAAAGGAAGTTGATGAACTGTCCCTCAGCATCTACCACCGCCGGGTCAATTAGTTCGACGTCATAGAAAGGAGGTGATACAGTGCTGACAGCAGCGATTAACGATACCGTTTTGTCTCAGGGCAACGGTGGGAAGTTTGTTAATACAAAATTGAACACCGGGGAATTCGATCTGGTCATGGCACTTATGCAATTGTTGCTCCTGCCGGGACCTTCTGTAAGGCTGCAAACCCGCGACGAATCCGGGGAGAGGGGAGTTTCTGCAACCGGGCCGGCAGGTCTGGACCTTGTTGCCCCCCTTGTGCCTGAGGAGCCCCAAAAAGATGGGGCTGAGCTGACGCAGCTGGTTTGCCTGCCAGGGTGGTATCCGCCGGCCGGCGCAACAGTGGATAATTCTGGAGTAGCTGTCCAACAGCTGCCGCAAGGGGCAGCGCTTTCGTACGGTATCCAAGCAACTCCAACGGCGATGACCGGCCAAAACCAGGAAACAGTTCCCAACGAGGCTGTCGCTATAACCGGGAAGCCACTGCAGCAGCTGTCCATAACCGTACCGGAGCAAGGGCCAATTATTTTGCAAAAGACCGGATTGCCCAAGGCTGTTGCAAATGGTGTCAAGCAGGGGAGTAACCCTGCCTGCGAGCAAAACGAAACAGCGGTTAAACCGGCCGGCGGAGAGATAAAGGAGGTTGTTTTGGACCCGCAGGCCGTATCAAGAGTAAGCTTGGTGGGCAATATGTTTCAAGCGAAACAAACTGAAAATAACCATGCTTCAGAAAACAGATTTCAGAAAGCTTTTGTGGCTGATGAAACGGTCCAGCTTGTGGGAAAAGAGTCCGGGGCAAATCATAAAAATGCCGCATTATTAAAAACATACGGTTCCGATCAAATTGAACCGTTTAAATCCGGTCCGAGACCGGAATTTGTCAGTGCCATTGAAAATTCTCTGCAGCCCAATACAGCTCCGGCCGGCACTATTTTATCCACAGCCAATTTGGCAGAAAGCAACGGGAGAATACCATTGCCCGATCTGCAGGAGCGGTTGGCGCAAGAAATTAAAAATGCCCTGTCCACCGCCAGGGGCGAGGTGCAAAGGCAGGTTCAGCTTAAATTGGAGCCGGAACACCTTGGCCAGCTAACCATTAAATTGTTTTTCAACAAAGACGCATTGAGCGCTCATTTCTACACGGAGAATAACCATGTGAGAGAGATTTTGGAAGGCTCCCTGCATCATTTGAGGGACTCCCTCAGCCAGCATGACCTGAGATTGAATGAAGCCATTGTTTTTGCAGGTGATGACGGCCGGGGGGGCGGCGGTATGGGCCGTTCTTTCGAAGGACGCAACGGACCGGCCTGGTCTTACCGTGGCTCTAATGACCGCACGTATGCAGACACGCAGGTGGAATCGGCAAATACCCTGACAGCAACAACGGGTTCTTTACTGGTTAATTATTTAATTTAGAAAGAGGTGGCTTTTTTGCAGGTAGGTTCTGCCAGTGACAATTACAGTTATGCGTCGAGTACAACGAATCAGCAATCTACTTCACTTGATAAGGACGCCTTTTTGCTGTTGTTTGTTGAGCAGCTTAAAAACCAGGATCCCACCAGCCCTCAGGATACAAACACCATGATCAATCAGATGACACAATTCGGCATCCTGGAGCAGCTTTACAATATCTGTGCAGGTATTGAGCAAATCGGTCTTTCCCTGCAAGTGGGGGAAGCATCGGCGCTTGTAGGCAAGCAAGTGACAGTCCAGACAAGTGAGGGTGAGATCTCGGGGCAAGTAGAAAAGGTATCTCTCTATAATGAAGAGGTGCGGATTTTTATTGACGGAACTGGTTATGAAATGGCTCAAGTTACTGAAATCAAGTAGGAGTGAGGAATGAACCGGGATATAAATTCAATCATGCCGGTGAGGCCGCTGCCGGCAGCTTCCATTGAAAGCAGAACGGCGGCTGCCAGGGATATTAAGCGCGACTTTCAAAACGTGCTGCACCATGAGCTTGCCAGTTGCCAGGAATTGAAGTTCTCCGCCCATGCTGAAAAGAGATTAAAAGAACGCAAGATTACTTTGGGCCGGGAGGATCTGTCCAGGATTGATCAGGCCGTTAAGCAGGCAGAGGCCAAGGGCGCGCGGGAATCCTTAATTATTTACAATGACCTGGCGTTCATCACCAGCGTAAAAAACAAAACGGTTGTTACCGCCCTGGACGGAAGTGCTTTAACCAACCACGTCTTTACCAATATCGACAGCGCAATTATAGTCAGGTAGCGGGATGAAGACGTGGAAGATACCAACAACAAACCAATCAAATACAGCCGGTCCGCAAGGAGGTTGTACGGCCGCCGAACGACTGAGGCGGCCTGCCAAAAAAGGAGGATTATCATGATCAGATCACTGTATTCCGGTTCTTCAGGGATGAAAAATCACCAGGTCCGGATGGACGTTATCGGCAACAACATTGCCAATGTCAATACCACCGGCTTCAAAAGCAGCAGAGCCAATTTCCAGGACGCCATATACCAGCTGCTGCGTTCCCCCAGCGAGCCTGACGCTACTTCGGGCACCGGCTCCATAAACCCGGCCCAGGTGGGAACCGGTATGTCCATAGCGAGCATCGGGATCAATATGACCCAGGGACCTACTCAAAATACCGGCCGGCCGCTGGACCTGGCGATCCAGGGCAACGGCTTCTTCTGCGTTACCGATGGGGACAACTGTTATTACACCAGGAACGGAGTTTTCTACGTCGATAAAGACGGTTATTTGGTCGACTCCAACGGGCGGTATCTCGTGGACGGCAGCGGCGGTTCCGGAACCCCCGGCACTCTCATCCAGCTTAACCTCAGCGGAACGGCCACCGTCAGTACGATCAGCATCGGCAAGGACGGCACGGTTACCGCAACCGACACAGCGGGGGATGATATATCTCCTGCCGAAAAGATAGGTCTTTATACCTTTGCCAACCAGGAAGGCCTAAAACAAATCGGCCAAAGCTATTACCAGGAAGTAACCGGGACCAGCGGAGAAGCAACGCCCATTGACCCAGATGACGTGGGAGTTTACAGCGAAATAGTATCCTGTTATTTGGAGATGTCCAACGTTAATTTAACCGATGAATTTGTAGATATGATTACCACCCAGCGCGGCTATCAGGCCAACGGCCGGGTCATTACCACTTCCGACCAGATGCTGCAGGAGTTATTGGATTTAAAGCGGTAATTTAAAAAAATTTTGGCCCTGAAAAGTGGGTGCACCTATGCCAATAAGTAATACGTCTGAAAATCAGGTAAGAGCGGGCAAGAAAGCCAAACCAAAAAAGAAAAAAATAATATTCATACTGTTAATAGGCTTGATGTTTCTGGCCGGCTCATCTGCAGGCGCATACTTCTATTTTAACAAACCTGCCGGGGCTGCCTCCGAAGTACAAAAAGCTACCGTACCCAAAACAACGGAAACCGAAAGCCTGGATATGGGCGAGATGGTGGTAAACCTGGCCGGTAACGGAGGCGGACATTATCTCAGGGTTAAGATTACGCTGGAGTATCCCAAGGAAAAGAAGTTGAGGGAAGAACTGAAGAAGAAGAAGGTCCAGGTGTTGGATGCGATGATTATCGCTTTGCGCAGCAAAACCCTGGAGGAGGTCGCTCCTGTCGGCGCCAGTGACGCTCTTAAAAAAAGCCTGCTCAATGTCGTAAACAACAATTTGGATTGTGGCGAGGTTGTCGGTATCTATTTTACAGACTATCTGGTCCAGTAAGGGGGAGGTCGCTTTTTTTGACGGAAGAAGAAATCAAATCTTTTCTGGCTGACGGCAACAACGGCGAGGCCGATATTAAAAAAGTGCAGTTTCCCTCCCTGCAGCCGGTTAAAGGAATGGACAATGTCAAAACCGGCATGTCTCACCTGGCGGACGTCTATGTTGAGATCAGTGTCGAACTTGGCCAGGCGGAGCAAAAAGTCAGAGAAGTGCTCGCCCTGAGCGAGGGTTCTGTGATTAAGCTGGACAAGCCTGTAGGCGGCGCCGTTGAAGTAATCATGAACCAGCAGCGCTTTGCCAAGGGAGAGGTGGTTATCGTCAACGATAACTTTGGCGTGCGTATCAGCGCCATAAACCGGACGCATAATTTAAAGCTCACAGAGGGGCTGTTATGAACGGCGATTTGATCGGGGCGGTTGTGCGCTTGCTGGTGGCCTTACCCCTTATCCTCGGCATAGCCTATCTGGTTTTGAAATACGGCCTGGCCCGGCGTTATATGGTGACAACCGGAAACCGGCGGATGAAACTGGTGGAACAGCTTCCACTGGGGCCAAAGACATCCTTGAGCCTGGTTTCGCTGGGAGGTAAATATTACCTCCTGGCGCACCAGGACAATTCCGTCAGCCTGGTTAAAGAACTGGATGAAATCAAGGAGCCGGAAGAAACAATAATTGGCGATATTGTAGAGTTGAGGCCACGGACCCTTAGAGAGTTGGACCGGCTTCGGAAACCCGTGGGAGCAGGTATCACAGGAGAGCTGCCTGGCTT
This sequence comes from Pelotomaculum sp. FP, assembly GCF_004369245.1. NCBI lineage: Bacteria > Bacillati > Bacillota > Clostridia > Eubacteriales > Desulfotomaculaceae > Pelotomaculum > Pelotomaculum sp. FP. The sequence continues at coordinate 14,079 of NZ_QFGB01000016.1, forward strand.
CTTCAAAGAGAAGTGCCGGCATCGGCTGCATAAGTTTAAAGATTTTTTATCGGCAAAATTGGCTGCCGGAAAAAGCTCAGGGAATAGGGAGTAAAAAATTGAAAGTTAAATTCCCGGTGATTTTGTTGACATTCATTCTAATATTGATATGGAGCCGGGAAGCTGTGGCAGCGCCCCTGCCTGCTGTGGATCTGAATATTTACCCTTCCGACAGTCCCGAGCAGGTGGTTGACGGCGTTAAACTCCTGGTATTGTTGACCCTGTTGTCCCTTGCCCCTGCTATTCTGGTCATGATGACTTCTTTCACCAGAATTATCATTGTGTTGTCACTGCTGCGCAGCGCCCTGGGGGTACAAATGGCTCCAGCCAACCAGATTATTGTGGGGCTGGCCCTCTTTCTTACCTTTTTTTGTATGGCGCCTACATTTAAGCAGATCAACGAGCAGGCTATTGAGCCCTATTTACATAACCAGATCAGCCAGCAGGAAGCTGAGGAACTGGGAGCAGGGCCGTTGCGTGACTTCATGCTGCGGCAAACCAGGGAAAAAGACCTGGGGCTGTTTATCAATCTGTCCGGGATGGAAAAGCCCGAGAGACCTGAAGATGTTCCTCTGCATGTGGTAATACCTTCGTTTGTTATTAGTGAACTCAAGACTGCTTTTGAAATAGGGTTCTTGATTTTTATACCCTTTCTGGTTATTGACATGGTAGTAGCCAGTATCTTGATGTCCATGGGTATGTTTATGCTTCCGCCGGTGATGATCGCCCTGCCCTTTAAACTGCTGCTCTTTGTGATGGTGGATGGCTGGTATCTGGTGGTTAAATCCCTGATGGAAAGCTTTAAATAGCAGTTTTTGATATGGAAGCAGGGGGACGGTTCTTTTGCTTCCGGAAGCAGGGGGACGGTTCTTTTGCTTCCTGCTCTGAAAACAGCTGTACGGCTGTTCCACGGAGCGAATCCAAAAAATGATATTTTCATGATACGCTGCGCCGCCGGCGGCGTGGGTAACTACTACGGAGCGAAAAGCTTAATGCAGGCTATAGGCTGCGCTGAATGGGGGGTAGATGGTTGACCCAGACTTTCGTGATCCACCTGGCCCGTGAAGCCCTTTTGCTGACTTTGAGCCTGGCCGGCCCGGTGATGGCTACGGCGCTGCTAATCGGCCTGGTGATTAGCGTCCTGCAGGCAACTACTCAGATCCAGGATCAGATGTTGAACATGGCGCCGAAAATCGTAGGTGTTTTTATTGTGTTGCTGGTGCTGGGAGCCTGGATGCTTAACATTGCGATAAACTTTACGAACAACATCTTCGCCCAAATCCCGAATATTGTTCGTTAACGGGGGATTTAAACGGTGCCCGATTTAGGCCAGTTTACCGCTTTCTTATTAGTTTTTTTAAGAGCGGCCGCCTTTATGATGTCAGGCCCGCTGTACGCGATTAAGGGTATACCGCCGCTTGCAAAAGTGGGATTTTCTCTGGCCCTGGCTACAGTGGTTTTCCCAATGGTGGAATTAAACACCCCCCTGCCCGAAGATAGTTGGGGCTTTGGGTTAGCGGTAATCAGTGAAACCGGAGTCGGTCTGCTTCTTGGTACGGCCGTTACCATGGTTCTAAACAGCATCAGGATGGCCGGGCAGTTCATAGATTTGCAGATTGGCTATGCCATGGCAACTTTAGTTGACCCTACGAACGGAGCGACAAGTACGCTGCTGGCCCAATATCTCCACCTGCTGTCGCTGGTATTTTTTCTAATGTTGGACGGGCATTATACCCTGATTCTAGCCCTGGTCAAAAGCTACGAACTGGTACCCTTAAGCGCCGCGGGATTTAGCGGTGGCGCAGCCTACATCCTCCTGCAAATATTTTCCGGTGCTTTTACCACCGCCTTGCAGGTCAGCGCGCCGGTTTTGGCCGTATTGCTGATTGCCGATCTGGGCCTGGGCTTTTTGACCCGTACTACTCCGCAGATAAATGTCTTTTTAACCGGATTCCCCATCAAAATAGCCGTTGGCCTGTTAACTTTGAGTTTTTTAATTCCGCTATTGGGGACCGTGATCCATGCCATAATGAACGCCATTGAAAGAGATCTGTATTTGCTGATGAGAGAGCTGGTATAAGTGGCCGATAGCGCACAGGAAAGAACGGAACAGGCAACACCGCGGCGGATCAAAGAAGCGCGCCAAAAAGGGCAGGTATCGAGGAGCCCCGACTTGACCGGCGCCTTGTGCCTGATGGCTATGGTGGCGCTGGTGTACGCGATTAAGGGTCAGTTTATTTTAGACCTGCAGCGCTACCTGGCCGGGTATTTCAGTGATGTGGCACATATTCATTTTTATGAAAAAAGCCCGGTATCGCTTCTAAATAACGCGGCAACGTTTTCCTTGAAGCTTCTGGCGCCTTTTTTCGGGGTGTCCTTACTGGTGGTTATTGCCTCCAGCCTGGTCCAGGTGGGATTCTTATTTTCTCCCGAGGTGCTCAAGCCAAAGGCGGCGCATTTAAACCCCATGCCAGGCCTGCAGCGTATGTTTTCCACCCGGAGTCTGGTGGAGCTGGTCAAGTCTGTTCTAAAGTTCGGGATTATCGGCTGCATCACTTACTCTCTGATTAAGGCCAACCTGGGGGAGCTTTTGCTGGTGCTGAACCGCCCTCCCGCAGGAATTTATCAGACCATCATCGGTTTTATTCTGACGGTGGCCTGGTGGGGGGCGCTGGCCTATCTGGCCCTGTCTTTGTTTGATTATATGTACCAGCGTTACGATTATAGGAAGAGTTTGAAGATGAGCAAACAAGAGGTAAAGGAAGAATTCAGGCAAACCGAAGGCGACCAGCAGATCAAGTTCAGACAGCGTGAGATGCGCCGCAGCATGTCCTTGAACAGGATTATCAGTGAAGTGCCCCAGTCAACCGTGGTGGTAACCAATCCGACTCACCTGGCCGTTGCCCTGCTCTACAGGCAGGGTGAGATGTCCGCGCCCAGGGTGGTAGCTAAAGGCGCCGGCCGGTTGGCCGAGCAGATCAGGAAAATCGCCCGGGAAAATAAGGTTCCGGTGATGGAAAACAAAGAGCTGGCGCGTTTTCTATACAAAAACGTTGATGTCGACCAGGAAATCCCCCTGGAGATTTATCAGGCAGTGGCGCAAATCCTGGCGATGGTCTACCGGCTGAAGGCAAAAGAACACTACCGTGCAATTTAGTGGTTGGTGGTTGGTGGTTGGTAGTTAGTGGTTGGTGGTTGGAAAAGGGAAGAGTTTGGGATTGAAAAAATCTAAAGAAATGCCCGGATACCTACGGCCAACGACTAACGACTTACGACCAATATCGGAGGTTTTGTTATGGCTCCTTCCGCTTCCCTGTCCGAAACGGCCAGGATCTATTTAAAAAAAAGCAGCGACCTGATTGTTGTAGGTCTGATCATCGGTATCGTCCTTTTGATCATCATCCCGCTTTCGCCCGGATTTCTGGACTTGCTGCTTGTTTCCAGCATGACCCTTGGGTTGATGATCCTTTTGATCACCATGTTCACCGTTGAGCCCCTGCAATTTTCGGCGTTCCCGACGCTTTTACTGATAACCACCCTGTTCCGCCTGGCGCTGAACATCTCCTCCACCCGGCTGATCCTGGGCAACGCAGCAGCCGGTAAGGTGATCGAGGCTTTCGGTCAGTTCGTAGTCGGCGGCAGCTATGTGGTCGGTATGGTGGTATTCGTCATTATCACCATCATCCAGTTCGTGGTTATCACCAACGGCGCCGGGAGAGTGGCGGAGGTGGCCGCCAGGTTTACCCTGGACGCTATGCCCGGCAAACAGATGAGCATTGACGCGGAGTTTAACGCCGGTTTGATTAATGAGTCCCAGGCCCGCGACCGGCGGAAACAGATACAGCGGGAAGCTGATTTTTACGGGGCTATGGACGGCGCCAGTAAGTTTGTCCGGGGCGACGCCATAGCCGGGATCATTATTATCATGATCAATATTCTCGGGGGATTTGTCATCGGTGTAGCCCAGCATAATATGTCGATGCTTCAGGCGGTGCAAACCTATACGCTGCTGACCATCGGAGACGGCCTGGTTACCCAGATCCCGGCGCTTCTGATTTCAACCGCGACAGGCATTTTGGTTACCAGGTCCACTTCCGATTACAGTTTTGGCAAGGAGCTCTCCGGCCAGTTGTTCAGGTTTCCCAATGTGTTTATATTGGCCGCGGCCATCCTTTTTATCCTCGGGCTGATCCCGGCCATGCCGAATTTACTGTTTCTTTCCCTGTCCGGGATCATCGGATATACCGCTTACAGCATGATTCAGGAGGAGAAGAAAAAGACAGCCAGAGAGCAGGAACGAATCGCCGCCCGGCAGGTCCAGGCGCAAAACAAGGAACCGGAAAATGTCTTCACCTATTTTCAGGTGGATACCCTTGAAATCGAGATAGGCTATAACTTGATTCCCCTAACCGATGAGGGCCGGGGCGGCGACCTGCTGCAGCGCCTGGCCGCCGTCAGGCGGCAGTGTGCCGGGGAAATGGGTATTTACGTCCGGCCGATTCACATCCGGGATAACCTCCAACTAAACCCCGGCACTTATTCGATTAAGCTTCGTGGAATTGAGATAGCTTCCGGTGAATTGCTGCCGGGCCATTTCCTGGCCATGGATCCGTTGGGCCAGGAAATAGATATCAATGGTATGCCGACCACCGAACCGACATTTGGCCTTCCCGCCTGGTGGGTGAGCGCAGGTGAGCGGGATCGAGCAGAGTCGGCAGGCTGTACCGTGGTGGATTGTTCCACAGTGCTGGTAACTCATTTGACTGAAATCATAAAAACAAACGCTCATGAACTGTTGGGCAGGCAGGAAGTTAAAGAGCTGCTGGATATGGTTAAAGAAAATAACCCGGTGGTGGTGGACGAGCTGGTTCCGGACCTGCTAAGCATGGGTGAAGTGCAAAGGGTTCTACAGAACCTGCTCAGGGAAAGAGTCTCTATCAGGGATCTGGCCGGTATCCTGGAAGCCCTGGCTGACGGGGCAAGGACAAGTAAAGATACCGATTACCTTACGGAATGTGCGCGGCAGGCTCTGGGCAGGACCATTTGCCGTCAATACGCCGGAGTTGATGCAAAAATCTCGGTGATCACCCTGCACCCAAAACTGGAGCAGACCCTGGCTGATTCCATTGAGCAGACCCAGCTTGGTTCCTATCCTGTCCTGGAACCACAGGTGGCCAGGCAGGTTTTAAATAAGTTAAAGGAATCATTAGAAAGCCTCACTCTGCGGAGTCTCCCCCCGTTGGTCCTTTGTTCATCGAGGGTGAGACTGCCTTTCAGAAGGTTTACGGAAAAATATTTACCAAACCTGGCGGTGCTCTCTCTAAATGAGATTACTCCAAATATTGAAGTTGAGGTTGTTGGGACGGTGATAATCAATTGAAAATTAAACGTTATGTTGTCAGGGAAATGCAGGAGGCCATCAAGTTGATTAAGGAGGATCTGGGTCCCGATGCCTTAATTGTGAGTAGTTATAAGGTTTCGGCTAAAGGGTTTCTGGGATTTTTTTCACCACGGCTGTTGGAAGTGACTGCGGCGCTGGACGAAAAACCAGAAATTAAATTAAACATGGATGTCCCCCCAGTTCCACAAGACGGTGAAACCAGGAATATCGTTCATGAACAAATCGGTCCGTCAAAAGCTCAGGCCGGAACACTCCTTGCCGGTGAACCTGCGCATAACTCCTCCCGTGTCAGGACTTTGTACCTGGCCACTAGTGAACAAGGAGCAGGCTTAGCGGGTAAAGAGCTTTTGCATGCACAACAAGAAGGAGTAACCACCGGCCCGCCAACTGAAAGCTTATTCATTGAAGAGGCCGGTAACCGGCGGGAAAGAGAAACAGGGGGTCTTTTTGACACGATGGTCAGCAATCATTTAGGAGCAGATTTGTTTGTCGATTCTGTCCACAGGTGGCGTAAAACGCTTCTGGACATGGATGTGCAGGAAAACATTGTTGAGCGCCTTCTAGAGAATGAGCGTCATTTACCAGATACTGATTACCATGATTTGCACATGAATCTATATAAACAAATTGCCAATCTTCTTGCGCCTGCCTATCGTACCAGGGAATCTGCCAGGGTGATGACTTTCATAGGTCCAGCCGGGGTGGGGAAGACGACAACCCTGGCCAAACTGGCAACCAGGTTCAGCTTGAACGACCATAAAAAAATTGCCCTGGTGACGGTCAACGCGTACCGGATTGGCGCTGTGGAGCAGCTCAATGCTTATGGAGATTTCCTGGGCATTCCGGTGGACGTGGTAATGACCCCGACCGAATTGGCCAAAGTTTTGGAAAGCCATAGCGACAAAGATTACATATTTATTGATACTGTCGGGCGAGCAGCCCGCAATGTAGGGAAGTTACTGGAACTAAAAGCATATCTGGACGCTGTTGAAGAGAAACAGGATATTTTCCTGGTGTTGAGTTCAGCTACTAAAAGCCAAGATCTTAATAAAATAGCCTGTGAATTTCAGGTAACCGGTTACTCCAAGTTGATTTTTACAAAAATCGATGAAACTGAAACATTCGGCCCGATTATCAATCTTATTTGCACTCTGGGAGTACCTGTAGCCTACCTGGCCAATGGGCAGGTCGTACCTGATGATATCATTGAAGCCGGACCGAAAAAAATGGCCAAATTATTGTTGAGGGGAGTTGACCCCGATGAGATTATGGCCATCTAGAACAGATCAGAAGTTTTACCGGGAGACGTTTAAAATAAAGGAACAGTTCTCAGCGGCGCCCAGGGCTATTGCTGTGTCAAGCGGTAAAGGCGGGGTGGGCAAAACCAGCCTCTCGGTTAATTTAGCCCTCTGCCTGGCTAAAATGGGCTGCCGTGCTACCCTTTTTGACGCGGATCTTGGTATGGCCAATGTTGAAGTAATGCTGGGGTTGGCGCCCCCCTACAGCCTTTATGATGTGCTTTATGGGGATAAGACTCTGGAAGAAATAATTATGCAGGGTCCCTGGGGCCTTAACATTATATCCGGCGGGTCCGGGTTTTTGGAATTGGCCAACCTGGACCAGAACCGCCGCCAGCGGCTGATAAGAATGTTGAATCAGTTCAGCAGCCGGGATGATTTCGTCCTTATTGATACCGGCGCCGGTATCAATAAAAATGTCCTTGGGTTTGTAGCAGCGGCCGGGGAAGTAATCATCGTGCTTACCCCGGAACCCACATCATTAACTGACGCTTATGCCCTGATTAAAGTACTGGCCAATTTTAAGGTGCATTCAAAAGTCCACGTGGTGGTAAATCGTTCATCCGACAGGCGGGAGGCCGAGCGTACCATGGATAGGCTTCTTATTACCGCCGAACGGTTTCTGAATATAAGAATAAACAGCCTGGGTTGGATCCCGGAAGACAAACTGGTTTCCCAGGCGATCAAAAAGCAGCAGCCCTTTTTCTTAACCGATCCCAACTCACTGGCTTCCCGGAGTGTGACTGGAATTGCGGAACTGCTTACTAATACGGCCCGGCCATCGCAAATGGAAGGGTTCTGGGGCAAATTAATGGCTTTATTTGGCTAGGAGGGTGACATTGGCAGTAGAGTTTGAGATTCAGGTAAACCAGGTCATCTGGGTTACCCGAGCAGAAAGTGGGACAAGGAACCTGTCCCTCTGTCCCGATGGTCAAGATGATTGGTATGTTTCCAGTGTGCAAGATCGGGATAACAAGAATTTCTGTATCTCGATCCCGACGCAGGGACCAAACCCTCTGATTTTGCATGAAGGAGATGCGGCCAAAGTATTATTGATTTCAGAAGCGTCAAGATTCGAGTTTAAGACATTGGTAATGGGGCGTCGCTACGACAACATCCCACTGTATGTGCTGGCTTTGCCAACAGAGTATAAAAGAATTCAATTAAGGGATTTTGTTCGGATACCAATTGTTCTGGAAATGTATTATGCCGAGCTCCCGGAGGACGGGCAGGCGCCGGTTTTTATGCCATGCAGCTGTGTTGACTTAAGTGGTGGCGGGGTCAGGTTGTTGTTTAAAAAGGGGTATAAGTCCGATACCGGGTTGCTCTTAAAATTTACCCTTCCGTTTGGTAATCATGTAGAGGAGGTGGAAGCTATGGGCAAGGTAGTGCGGTCGTCGCTAATTGAAAGTGTTAACTTATATCACGTTGGTGTCGAGTTTGTGAAAATTAGCCGCAGGCAGCAGGATTTGGTTGTACGCTTTATACTAACGAAATTGTATGGACAAAATCGTCTCAGATAGTGTTAATACATATAACCTCCTTAGCGGGAAGAGGGGCTCCAATATGATTGCAGCGGAAAGTCTTTGGCGGGAATACCGCCGCTCCAGGGATGAGAAACTCAAGCATGAGCTGGTCCTGGCCCATCTCTCTCTGGTCAAATATCTTGCCGGCCGGCTGGCCATAAAACTACCTTCTTACATCAGCCAGGAGGATTTGGAGAGTTACGGCGTCTTCGGCCTTTTGGAAGCGGTGGAAAAGTACAATCCTGATTTGGGCGCCAGCTTTAAGGCTTACGCGTACAGCAGAGTCCGCGGCGCCATGATCGATGAAATAAGAAGGTTAAACTGGATTCCCCGCACCATGTGGCAGAAGATACAGCAGTTAAACATCACCAGGGAGAAGCTGCAAAAGGAACTTGGCGATCAGGTCACCGACGATACTCTGGCTGCGGCAATGGGGATCAAGGTATCCGAATTGCATAAACTGGCAGGACAGGCAAACCTGCTTGCCATTTCCTCCCTTGATGAAACTGTGCCGGTTGCCTGCGGAGAAAAGGTGCAGCTGGGGGACATCATCGCTGATCCGTTGAGTCCCGATCCCCTTGATATTATTGAGGGGGATGAGGGTCGGCGAATGCTGGCGCAAGCTATCGCAGAACTTCCGCAAAAAGATCTTACGGTGCTGTCACTTTATTATCAGGAAGGATTAACCTTAAAGGAAATCGGCAAAGTACTGGAGGTATCGGAGTCACGGGTTTGCCAGATCCATACCAGGGCTTTGAAGAGGCTCAGAGATAAGTTGGAGCAGGTTGAAACAACTGTTAAATGTAAACCGGTAAAACAAAGAACTTAAGGATGTTTGCAGTATAACAGCTCTTAATGATGTTGAAAGGGGATTGCAAAGTGATCAGAGGTTTGTATTGCGCCGCGTCTGGGATGGATGTACAGCAGGCGAAAGTTGAAAGTATCTCCAATAATCTGACCAATAGCGCCACGCCGGGTTTTAAAGCGGAAAATATACAGGTGCAGAGCTTCCCGGAGGTCCTTCTGATCCAACAGGGCGGACCAAAACGTCAAGTTGGGGCAATGGCGCTCGATGCGCCTCAAGAGATTGGCTCCGCTGGAATGGGCGTCCTGGTGACCGGGGTCCCCATCGACCATGCGCCGGGGGCGGTTCAAGAAACCGGCAAGGCAACCGACATGGTACTCAAGGGGCCTGGGTTTTTTGCGGTTAACGCGCCTGCCGCAGAAGATCCCGGGAGGGTTTGTTATACCCGCAACGGGGCATTCAAGGTAGACCAGGAGGGCTATCTGGCCGTTGGAGGATACCGCGTGCTGGGCGAGGGTGGCGCCATAAGGGTGGAAGACACCGGGTTTAACGTCGCCCCCGATGGAACAATTGAGGCCGGCGGCGCGGCAGTGGATAAGTTAAGGCTGGTTGAATTTGACGATGTGAACGTACTGCGCAAAGAAGCCGGCGGTATATTTGTCGACGTCGAGGGAACGGGCGGCAGACAGGCTTCCTTGACTACGGTTGGCCAGGGTTTCCTGGAGAGGTCCAATGTTAACGTTGTTGACGAGATGGTGGGCCTGGTTTCGGTAATGCGTTCCTACGAGGCTAACCAACGGTTAATTCAGGCCTATGACGAACAGTTGTCCAAGACGGTAAACCAGGTGGGAAGTCTCAGGTAACAGTAATTTCATCTTACTCAAATGCATCCGTAGGCTAAGCGGGTACAAAAGGAATGCCCTCGTTTATGATGAAAAACTTGCAACCCAACAGAGGTGATGAATGTGTTAAGAGCCCTCGGAAGCGGCGCTTCCGGACTTAACGCCCAGCAAATAAAGGTTGATATTTCGGCCAATAATCTTGCTAACATCAATACCCCGGGCTTTAAAAAAAGCAGCCCCGATTTTTTCGAACTGGTCAGCCAGGATTTATTGAACTCCGGCATCCCGGCAACTGCCGGCGATAACCGGCTTGCGCTGGGAAGCGGTGTACACGTAGCGGAGGTGACGAGGATTTATGAACAGGGAAATATGATTGAAACCGGAGCTTCAACAGATTTGGCAATTCAGGGTGAAGGGTTTTTTAAAGTGCTTCTGCCTGACGGGGAAGAGCGATATACCCGGGGTGGTAGTTTTACCCTTGACCCGGAAGGGAATATCGTTACATCCGCCGGTTATATCCTGGAAGGAATTCAGATGACGCCAGGTTCAAGTAAAATAAATGTGGCTCGAGATGGAACGGTAAGTGTTGTCAACCACGATGAGACCATCACTGTGGAGGGGCAAATCCAGTTGTACCAGTTTACCAACGCGGCGGGACTTCAAGCGGCGGGTGAGAACCTTTATTCCTTCAACGGGCCTGCAGCGGAAGTTGTTGCGGGAGATCCCGGTACGGGGGGAGTCGGTATAGTCAGGCAAGGCTGCCTGGAAAAGGGCAACGTCGACCTGGTTGAGGAAATGACTAACCTGATTGAAGCCCAGCGCGCCTATGGGTTCAATACCCGTATTGTGCGCACGGCTGATGAGATGTGGAGTATGGCCAATAGTTTACGGAAGTAAGGTGATTTGCATGCAGTTATCGCCGGCACGGGAAAACCAGGTAAGCCAGGCTGTGCTTGTTACCGAAATTCAGGTTGGTATCGCTGAACTGAAAGTGGCCGGGCATCCTGACCGTTTGATTACCTTTAGCCTTGGTTCCTGTGTCGGGGTCAGCCTTTATGACCCTTTTACCAGGGTGGGAGGGCTAATACATATTATGCTTCCTGACAGTACCCAGTTCAACAATGTTACCAAACCGGCCAAGTTTGCCGATCTGGGCATCCCCCTGCTTTTAAGTGAGATCAGGCGTTATGGGGCAAGGAGCGCCAACCTGCAGGCTAAGCTGGCCGGCGGGGCCCAGATGTTTTCCGGTTCAAATGAAAAGTTTGAGCTCAATATAGGCATGCGAAATGCTACTATGGCCAGGCAGACATTAAAAAAGCTTGGGATTAAAATATTGGCCGCGGAATTGGGCGGCAACAGGGGCAGGACCATGATCCTGGATACGGTCAGCGGACAGGTTTTTATTCGGACGGCGGGTAGCCAATTAAAGGTGATTTAAAGATCATCAAGATCCGAAGAAGGGAAGAAAAATGAGTGAACGCATAGAAATGTCATACTCCCATTTGGATGTTCTTCAGGAAATCAGTAATATCGGTTTGGGTAACGCTGCCACAGCCCTGGCCGAATTACTGAAAAAAAAAGTTAATATAGCTGTGCCTCATGCCACTTTTTTGGAGATGGAACAGGTATTTCCTCTGGTAGGCGGGCTGGAGGAAGTTGTTGCCTGTGTCAACCTCAGTTTTGACGGTGATGTTGCCGGAACAGTTATGTATATTTTTGCAGAAAAAAGCGTCTATAAGCTGGTGGACATGTTGCTCGGGCAGGAGATAGGCACTACCGGGGAACTGAACGCTTTGGGCCAGTCGGTTATAATGGAAATCGGCAACATTTTGACCGGCTCATTTATGAACGCCCTCGGTAGTATGACCGGCTTGACCATGCAAACTTCCGTGCCGTTGTTTGCTTTTGATATGATGGGGGCGATCTTAAGCGCTTCTCTTGTAGCCAGCGGTCACTGGGATGAGCAAGTGCTTTTAATCGAAACAATTTTTTTGCAGAACAATGACCAGATTAAAGGGCACTTTTTCCTGTTGCCGGAAACCGGCGCGCTAAACAGGCTTTTCGAAGCATTGGGTATACCTGCATAATGCTAAGATAGAAACGGAGGTAGCATAACGTTGGGTAAGAGAATCCTGATTGTAGATGATGCTGCATTTATGAGAATGATGATTAAAAATATCGTCACGAAAAATGGCTATGAAGTGGTAGGTGAGGCTGAGAACGGGCAGGCTGCTTTGGAATTATATAAGGAGCACAAACCCGACCTGGTGACTATGGATATCACCATGCCTGAGATGAGCGGCATTGAGGGTGTGAAGGCCATCCTCCAGTTTGACCCTGCCGCCAACATAATCATGTGCAGCGCTATGGGCCAACAGGCCATGGTAATGGATGCTATTCAGGCGGGGGCAAAAGATTTTATCGTTAAGCCCTTCCAGCAGGACCGCATTCTTCAGGCTATCGAGAGAGTCCTGGCCAGAGCAGGCCAATAAAAAAAATAATTGTATAACTAGGCTGGGATGATTAAATCATGGATGTCCTATCTCAAAACGAAATAGACGATTTGCTCAATGCGTTGTCCACGGGCGAAGTTAAGATTGAAGAACTTAAAGGAACCGCACAACAGGTTAATTATAAAAACTATGATTTCCGGCGCCCGAATAAATTTTCCAAGGAACAGCTGCGTACCCTCCAGGCCTTGCATGGTGTCTTCGCACGTATCCTGTCGAACTTTTTAACCGGATATCTGAGGAACAACATTCAGGTTGAGGTTGCTTCTGTGGATCAAATGACTTATGAAGATTTTATTGGTTCAATACCAAGTCCGGCGGTCCTTACGGTTTTTTCCTTGGAGCCTTTAAAGGGTACGGCCATTGTGCAGTTTGATCCTATGTTTCTTTTCCCCATGATCGACCTGTTCTTCGGGGGGAAAGGGGAAGCCCCGGGTTCAGTCCGGGAGTTTACCGACATCGAACTGGCTGTGGCGCGCAATCTGGCCGAAAAGGTCTTGGAAAACCTGTCCATGGCCTGGAAGGACATTATTCAGGTCAAGCCGGTTATTACTTCTGTGGAGACCAATCCTCACCTGCACCAGATATTATCTTTTAATGAAATTGTGGCCTTGATCACCCTGACTACCCAGGTAGGCGACGCGACCAAAGGGTTTATCAACTTTTGTCTGCCCTTTCCTTTATTGGTTCCTGTAGTCTCCCAACTGGCTTATCACAAAAGCTTTAAACCCGACACTACTGATATTAGTATTCAGGAAACAAAAAGACTACAATACTGGCTCGGCTTTCCAATGATAGAACTGACGGTTTTGACCGGACAAACCCAGATAACCGTTCATGATTTTTTACAGTTGCAGGAAGGTGACGTGTTGCTTCTGAACAGTAAGGTAGATCAGGATATGGACCTGTATGTAGGAGAATCCTTGAAATTTAAAGCGCAGCCAGGTACGCTGGGGAACCAGCTCGCCGTACAAATTACCGCGTTGACGTCGGGAGGTGAGCAAGATGACTAACAAGCTTCTGAAACAGGAAGAAATAGATGCGCTCCTGAACGGTCAGGAGCCGGAATCTGACCATCCGGAAAAATATGTGGAACATGAAAAACATGAACCACTGGAGTCTGCCGGGGTGGATTCTACCGGAGAGCAAAATGCTGCTCAAGCAAATGGGGCGGTATTGATAACGGAACAGTCAGCTATGGGGCTGTCGTTATTAACAGACGAAGAAAAAGACGCCCTGGGGGAGGTCGGCAACATATGTATGGGTTCTTCGTCAACCACCCTGTCCATGCTGCTCAACCAGCCGGTAAACATAACCAGCCCAAGGGTGACGATCACCACCATGGAAGAGCTTTTCAACAGTTTCGTTACTCCTCATATGTCCATACGCGTGCGTTTTATAGAAGGAATTTCCGGTTATAATCTTTTGATCATGAGAGTACAAGACGCCGCTGTCCTGGCCGACTTGATGATGGGAGGCGACGGTATAAGCACTTCTGATGAGCTTACTGAAATTGGCATCAGCGCGGCTTCCGAAGCCATGAACCAGATGATCGGGGCCGCATCTACGGCTATGGCTACGCTGTTTAGCCGTACGGTAAACATATCTCCCCCCGTAACAAAAATTTATCATACCCCCGAGGAATTAACATCTCTGGAGCAAGGCCAGGTGGTGGTTGTTTGGTTCAAAATGACCGTCGGCAGCGTCCTTGATACCCAGATCATGCAGGTAATGGATATGGATACAGCCAGGGAAGAAGCCGGTTTAATTCTGGGCCAGTTGTTAATAGCGGAAGGGGAAGAATGTTTACCTATTCAAGAAGAGCCGCACGCGCAGGCTGCAAACCAGTCATCTCTTCCGGAACAGCAGGCCCGTATTGAAACCTCCAGCGCCAGGCCGCCTGCGGCAAGAAGGCCTGCGGCGACTCAATCCGGTCTTGATCAGCAGCGTTTGGGGCTGATTCTCGATATCCCTTTGAAAGTTACGGTCCTCCTGGGCCGGACCAGATGGCCGATTAAAGATATACTGGAGTTAACGCCCGGATCTGTGGTTGAACTGCAAAGCCTTGTGGACGAGCCGGTGGAAGTGCTGATAAACGGTACCCTGGTGGCGATGGGGGAAGTGGTGGTTGTAAATGAAAACTTTGGAGTACGGCTCACCAACATCATTAAACCGGAGGAAAGGCTGCAAAAACTCAGAAGCTAAGGATGCCCTGAAATAAATCTTTAGGCATGACAACATAACATATTTTTTTATTTCTCCTACTATATTAATTCCAGATTTTTGGTTATATTTAATGGTAATATAGGGAGGGAGAATTTGAAAATTTACGCCATAGGTGATATGCACTTTTCTTTCAGCCGTCCAGTTGACCCGTTACGCTGGGATGATGTCGAAACCTACAAGCCGATGGATATATTCGGGGCGGAATGGCGCGGGCACTACCGAAAAATATATGACAACTGGGTTAAGATGATAAATAATGAAGATATTGTTCTAATACCCGGTGATTTTTCATGGGCCATGAAACTGAGCGAGGCGCGCTACGACCTGGATTTCCTGGGCTTACTGCCGGGGACCATTGTGGGTATACCAGGAAACCATGATCTCTGGTGGCAAAGTCTTTCACGTGTGCGTGAAGCGCTGCCTCCAAACATGAGATTGCTCCAGAATGATCATACTGAGGTTGGCAATGTTTCGCTTTGTGGTTCAAGGGGCTGGCTTTGTCCGGGAGCAGAATATTTCAGTGACCATGACCTTAAAATATACCGCAGGGAATTAATAAGGATGGATAATTCCTTAAAGAGCGCTGGTCCTGCCGGCAAGGAAATTATTGTAATGATGCATTTTATGCCTGTTAATGACCGCCACGAGAAGAATGAATTTATTGAAATGTTTCAATATTACCGGGTAAACACCGTGGTTTACGGCCATTTGCACGGAGCGGCAACCAGGCTTCGGCTTCCAGGCCGCGCCTGGGGGATAAAGTTCCAATTGGCCAGTGCGGACTTTCTGCATTTCGCGCCTGTATTAATAAAGGACAACTGCTAGATACGGTCGCAGGTCGTAAGGCGTAGGGCTTAGGTATATACTGCATTCCTTATGGGTCAAAGAATAGCAAGAAAATTATTTTGTATTCAGGTTTTCAATCACAAAATACAAATGAAAATGTACACTGGGGAGTGTCAATGGGGAGACATATGTCTCGTCATTTTCCTCGCCTGTCTCAAGAATATTGCTCGAAAAGGCTTGACTTGCGGGCTTGGGGCTAAAAATAGTCGTAAGGCGTAAGGCGTAAAAATATTAGCAGGGGATCATTCCCCTACCTTTTTTAATAACCTTACACCCTACGCCTGACCCAGATACAAGTCAGTATAAGCCTACGCCCTACGACTGACCGGTAAGAGATGCAGTATAAGCGCCTGGGTGCGTTCCTTAGCGCGTGCGTAGCCTAAAAGTCAAAGCTTAAATAGCGCGTAGCTACCGGATGGCTGTCTGTAGATGCGGTCGGTACGACGATCTTGATGTACAAATGGAGAATTGCGTAGAGAGCGGAGGATAACCCCAAGCCCACTACCCCAAAGGCTTTTCGAGATCCAGTTAACAATGACCTTAACCATTGCGGCAAACTCGTATATATGATAAACACCATGGGGGTGAGTATGAATACTGAAGCAGTTTTATTCGACCTGGACGGTACTCTGGTGGATTCACTTCCTTTAATAGTACGTACCTACCGCCATGTATTCAAGGAAATGGACATACCATGGGGAAATGATGATGTCGTGAAAATGATCGGCCTCCCCTTGAAAGATATCGGACGCCGCTTTGTGGGTGAAGCGGCCCCTGCTTTTGAAGAGCGGTACCAGTACTATTACCACCGGGACCATGACCTCTATACCCGCCTTTTCCCAGGCACGCTGGAGATGCTGGAAAGTCTTAAAAGCCAGGGGATTCGATTGGGCATCGTTACTTCAAAGGGAAAGCCCGGCACAACCAGGACAGCTGCTTTTACCAGGCTTGACGGTTACATGGATGTGATGATTACCGCCCACGACGTGGCCAGACATAAGCCTGACCCGGAACCCATCTTAACAGCTCTGGCAACCTTGCATGCGCAGGCTGAAAGAACTATTTTCATTGGGGACAGCAGTTATGATATCCTCACCGGGAAAAACGCAGGATGCCTTACTTTGGGAGTCGCCTGGGGACTCGACAGCCGTACGGAACTGGAGAAACTCAGCCCTGACGGCATACTTGCAAGCTGGGAGGAACTTCAGGAGTATCTATAACTTGGAGGAACCTTTGGTATATAAAACGCGCCCCGGTAGATAGTTATAGATCAAGGCGGGAACTGGAGGATAACAGATTGATAGTGGGATTATTGACGGTTGAACTCTTTCTTGGTGAAGCAAATTCCCTAAAGGAGAAACGAAGATTGCTAAAAGGCCTTATCGACCGGATCAAAGCCCGCTTTAACGTATCAGTTGCCGAAGTAGGCGAACAGGACACCTGGCAGCGCTCCGTGGTGGGTATTTCTTTCGTCAGCTGTGAGCAGGCTCATGTCCACCAGGTTTTAGCGGCGGTGGTAAGATTCATAGAGCGCCAGGGTACGGTCCTAATCACCGACTATCAAACCGAGTTGCTTTAACTGTCGATTTGAGGCAGGAGGATATGCTGCTGTCTTCGTAGAAGACTCTGTAAAATATTTCTTTACGGGGGGGCATATTATGAGTCAGGAGCTGATTTCAGCTGCCAGAAACAAAGCCGGGGATTATTTTCGCCAGGGGTATAATTGCTCGGAATCCATTTTCCTGGCCTTCCGGGATCTCGTGGCCCCGGAGTTGGATGCGGGGCTGGTTAAAATGTTTACCGGTTTTGGCGGTGGCCTCGGTCACGCCGGCTGCATGTGCGGGGCTTTAAGCGTAGCGGAAATGATCATCAGCCTTTTTACTGGACGGACCAGTAACCAGGAGGACCGCGAGGTAAGCTATCAAGCCGCCCGGGAGTACCACGATCTGTTTAACGAGCGTTTTGGCGGGACCTGCTGCCGCGCGCTAAACCCCCATTCCTTTGACACACCCGAACATCTCAAAAACTGTCTTAAAATTACCGGCAACACCGGGAAGCTATTAATGGAATATTTAATTCAAAAAGGTCTGGTGGCCTAAAGGATGCAGAAAAAAGGCGGCGCCTGAAAAACGCCGTCTTTTTTCTATAATGTTAACGGAAGCAAAAGAACCGTCCCCTGCTTCCCGGCTTTGCATTTAAACGGGGAGCAGCCCCCGGCTTTTGCCATCCATGAATACCTGTCCCGACGGCGGCCCCTCACCGTTGAAGAGCCAAGGCAGGTGGTCAGACGCAGATGCTGTTTACCGGACACCTTCCCCGCGCTTCTATTATGGCCGGAGGTAGTGCTTCTTATGCGAAAAATTCATCAATCAATCACCGCGCAGGGGCCGCAGGCGGCGCACTTGCCGCAGGCGTCACACACGCCGAGGTCACTGTAAAAGGAGTCAACCTCGAGGAGGTAGTTATAGCATTTCTGCTTGTCCAGTCCCTTTGTGGTCAGTGCCCCGGAGGGGCATTTTTTAACGCAAGCCAGGCATTTCCCCCGAAGGTAAAAAAGACATCGCTGCACCGCCGGACGGGGTGATGGGGAGAGAGGCAGGTCGATGACCAGGCTGCCGAAACGGCCGGCACAGCCGTAAGCGGTAATCAGCATTTGATGCAGGCCGAATTCCCCCAGGCCACAGATGTAAGCCACGTGTTTATGGGACCAGTGGGAGCAAAGCTGTACCGGGTCAAAGTTGTGGGTGGGCTGCTGCCATGCTGCTTTCACTCCATTACTGGCGAGGGTAGCTGCAATTTCCTTACAACACAAGCTGATCAAAGCGTTGGTTTCGATGTAGGCTATAGCCCAGGATCTGGCCACATAAGGATGCTCCCGGTTGTTTTCAACCAGCTGCTTGGTGAACGGCAAGAAAAAGGCCAGCACAGTTGCCGCTTCCGGCAGCAGGTCATCTGGCAGCAAATGGCCGGGACCCACGGCAGTTTTCAGCTGTTGAAACAGGGGGTCGGCCGCTTGCGCATAACCCAATAGCGGCGCGCGGTAGGCAGTCTGACCACCCAATTGGTTTTCTGTAATGACTCTTTTAATCGTGTTTTCAATGAGGTCTTTCATACAGTCTGTAATCACCTACTTATAAGGAGTTTTGCCTTGGTCTCTTAAAGGAGAGGCCGTTTCTCAATATTATAACAAAATAAAAGGAGACTGCTTGCGGCCGGAGAATATTATTTTCATTCAAATGATATTTCGGAGGTGCAAGTACTGAAACTGGAAACTCCCGCTGTTAACCCCTATCTGGCTGTAATACTGGCGGTGGTTGCCACCGCTTTTTCGTCAATATTTACAAAACTAGCCTTTGCTCCGCCGAATGTGATAGCTTTTTACCGGCTGGCCTTTACCGTGCTATTGCTAACCCCGCTGGCGCTGAACTCCTCCGGGCGCCGGGAGCTCAGGCGGATACCCGGGCGGGATCTGGCGATGGCGACACTGGCCGGGGCCTTTCTGGCTTTGCATTTCGCCGTGTGGATTGCCTCCCTTCAGTACACCTCCGTGGCCAGTTCCACTGTGTTGGTTACCATGCAGCCGCTATTTGTAGTAACCGGCGGATTCTTTTTCTTCAAGGAGAAGATTCCCCTGCGTGGCCTGGCCGGGGGCGCCGCAGCGCTGTCCGGCAGCGTTATCATTAGTTTAGGAGACTTTCAGGCCGGCGGACAAGCTTTGTGGGGAGATATACTGGCCTTTAGCGGCGCCTTTATGGTAGCCCTCTACATCCTGATCGGGCGCAGCCTGCGGAGCAGGCTTTCCCTTTTTCCCTATGTTTTTCTCGTTTATGGTACTTCGGCATTCTTTTTACTCCTGATTAATCTGGCTAGCCGTACGCCGCTGTTCCCATATCCGGTTATGGACTGGGTTTGGTTTCTGGCCCTGGCCGTGGTGCCCACCATATTTGGGCATACCGTTTTCAACTGGGCGTTGCGCTATGTGAAGGCAGCGGTGGTTTCTGTCAGTATCCTGGGTGAACCGGTCGGAGCCACACTGATGGCCTATTTTATTTTTAAAGAGGTCCCGGGACCGCTGCAAATAACAGGAGGGCTTGCCATTATAGCGGGGCTCTATATCTTTATTACTGCTTCACGTGGCAAGTGACTACTGTATTTATTTATTATCAACAACATCATGGTTTTACCGGGAAAGAAGGATAAAAACCGGTTAATGTTGAAATTAAGTTACTCAATGAATCAACGAGGCACGGGAGTGTTCGCCCGGCAGATTGATTTAATCTTAAAAAAAGGGGGAAAAGGGTTTTGAAAAAAAACAGGTATCTATTGGTCCTGGTGGCTTTGCTGGCCTTAGCCTTGATGGCTGCCGGCTGCGGCGGCGCCAAGGAGACACCCAAGGCGGCTGGTGGAGACACCATTAAGATTGGGTTCCTGGGGGGGTTGACCGGTGGCCACGCTCACTATGGAATTGAAACTCTGAAAGGGATGCAGATGGCCGTCGACGACATCAACAGCGCCGGCGGGGTTAACGGCAAAAAGCTGGAGATCGTCCAGGGAGACCACGGCAGCAACAGCAGTGAGGCCGCTAACGTTACGCAAAAGCTGATCACCCAGAAAGTGTCTGCCATTGTCGGCGACCCGACCACTGGTATTACCAAATCGGCCGCCCAGATTTGCCAACCGGCCAAGGTTGTCCTGCTCTCGGCAGGGGCTGTCGGCCCGGGAGTTGTTGAAATTGGTGACTACATATACCGCGATACCTTGCTTGACGCGGTTGCGGCGCCGGCGGTGACCAGATATTTAGCCGAAGATCTCAAGTGGAAAAAAGTAGCCCTGGTTACAACTACCGGTCTTTCCTACAGCGAAGGGCTGACCAGTATCTTTAAACCGGCGCTGGCCAAGTATGGTATGGAAATTGTGGCCGAACAGAGCATCATGGAAAAGGACACCAACTTCAGCGCCCAGGTTACGGCTCTCAGCCAGAAACAATTTGACGGTGTGATTTTTACCGGCTATTATACCGAGGGCGCTCTGTTCATGAAAGAAATGCGCAAGCAGGGGCTCAACCAGGTGATGGCCGGAGGTGACGGCCTCCTGGGTAAAGAACTTTACGAACTGGGCGAAAATGCCGTTCAGGGGAGTATGGTTTACGCCGGTTTTGCAGTGGACACCCAGAACGCCACCGGCAAGACCAAAGAATTCATTGAGAAATACAAAGCCAAGAACAACAATGCCCTGCCCGACATGTTCCCCGCTCAGGGCTATGACGCGGTAATGCTCCTGGCAGACGCCATGAAGGCGGCCAATAGCAGCGATCCCACTGTTTTCAAGGATAAGCTCGCTCAGACCAAGGATTGGCAAGGCGTTACCGGTACGATTACTTTCGACGAAAAACGTGAACCGATCAAGAGCCCGGTCTACCTGCAAGAGGTTAAGGGACAGGCCTTTGCGGTCAAATCGGTTATCCCCATCACGCAATAAAGCCGGCGACGGCGCTAAAACTATAAAGCAAACAATCCCTTAGAAGGATCGTTTGCAGTATGGGTCGCGGACCTGCCAAAGAACAACTGTTACCGGAGGACGTTCCTTATGAGGATGAGGCTCGAAATCCTTACGCTGGCCCTTGGCAGGCCGCGGCTGATTTTAATTTTTACACGGGTATTCGTGCAGCAAAGGTCCTTTCGACAGTTGCCGTCCCGGATGGGCTCTTGAAGCAATAGGAGGTTGTAGAATGGTCTGGCAGCAGTTCTGGCAGCAGCTGGTTAACGGGGTGACCCTGGGCTCCACTTACGCCTTAATAGCCCTGGGTTATACCATGGTTTACGGTATCATTCAACTTATTAATTTTGCGCATGGCGAGGTCTACATGATCGGGGCTTTTACCGGCCTGATTATGGTAACTGTGTACAAAGTCAATTTTATGGTTGCAATCCTCGCTGCCATGCTGGTTTGCATCCCGCTGGCAATTCTTATTGAGAGAGTCGCCTACCGTCCCTTGCGCAGATCCACCAGGCTGGCCCCCCTGATTTCCGCCCTGGGGGTCTCCATTTTTCTGCAGACACTGATTACGCTGATTAAAGGCGGCCCGAACCCGCTGGCTTTTCCCCAGGTAATTCAGGATACTGTTTACGTACTGGGGCCGGTCAGGTTTTCCACAGTCCAGGTCCTCATATTAGTCATGGCCAGCCTTTTGATGGTGTTCCTGCAATTTACCGTGAAATACACCAGGATCGGCAAGGCCATGCGGGCCACCTCGGAAGATTATGAAACCGCCAGCTTAATGGGCATCAACGTCAATCGTGTTGTTTCATTTACCTTCGCGGTGGGCGCGGCTCTGGCCGGAGCAGGTGGTGTACTGGTGGGCATGTATTTTAATTCAATCCATCCCTTTATGGGTGTGAGTGTCGGTCTCAAATCCTTCTGCGCGGCGGTGGTCGGGGGAATCGGCAGTATTCCGGGAGCCATGCTGGGTGGAATATTCCTCGGGATTGCCGAGGTAATGGGTGTTGCCGCGGGCTTTGACACCTATAAAGAGGCGATAGCCTTTGGACTCCTGATCCTGGTTTTACTTTTTAAACCGACAGGCCTGTTGGGCCTTCCGATACAAAGGAAGGTGTAGGGTTTATGGAAGCCTTTGTTAATGTGTTGACCAACCCTTATTACCTCCAAGTTGCAACCATGATGGGCATATTTCTGATTGCAGCCCTGGGGCTGCACCTGATTACAGGTGTTACCGGACAGTTTTCCTTCGGGCACGCTGCCTTTTTGAGCATAGGCGCCTATAGTTCAGCTTTGATGACCATCCACCTGCACACCCCCTTTATCCTGAACATGCTTGCCGGCGGGCTGATGGCAGCCCTGTGGGGTGTCCTTCTGGGATTTCCCAGCCTCCGGTTGACCGGAGATTACCTGGGAATCACCACCCTGGGCTTCGGTGAAATTGTACGGGTGGTATTTATTAACATGAAAATCACGGGAGGAGCCGGCGGGCTGGGCGGTATACCCAGAGAAACAAATATTTTAATTGTTTATATTGTTGTGGCGCTGACCATCTGGGGTCTCTACCGCATCCAGAATTCCCGCTTCGGACGGGCTCTGGCCGCTATCCGTGAGGATGAAATTGCCGCCGAGTCCATGGGTATCAACCCACTTCTCTATAAAATACAAGGCTTTGCCCTCGGAACCTTCTTTGCCGGGATCAGCGGCTCCCTTTTTGCACACATGATGCAGTATCTCAATCCAGCGGACTTTGGTTTTGCAAGGTCATTTGAGATTTTGAACTACGTGGTTTTGGGTGGACTCGGCAGTATTCCGGGGGCTATTCTTGGTACGGCTGTCCTGTCTCTGGCGCCTGAATTTTTGCGGTTCGTTCAAGAGTACAGGATGCTAATTTACGGCGCCCTGATGGTTTTGATGATGATTTTCCGCCCCCATGGCCTGCTGGGCGGGGTGGATTTTGCCCGGCTATACAAAAAAATCAAGAATAAGCGCAAGTCTGTAGAGAGTAATAATGCTGAAGGCATATAAACATTGCATTTTCTATAGGCATGTTGGACCAGGTCGTAGGCCGTAGGGCGTAAGGCGTAAAATAATAGCGCAGGATGTTAGTGCTTAAGATATATGACGGCCTTCAAGAAGACCTAAAAGAAAACTACGCCCTACGCCTTACGACTTACGACCTAAACGATGTCGGTTGGATTAAATTAGATGTTTTTAAATAAAGCCTGTATAAAAGGAATTATTTACTGAGGTGCATTTATGTCTTTATTACTGGAGCTGGAAGATGTAACCATCCGTTTCGGTGGTTTGATCGCTGTTGACCACGTCAGCCTTCAGTTGGAGGAAGGTCAGGTGGTGGCTTTAATCGGACCCAACGGGGCCGGTAAGAGCACTGTTTTCAACGTGATTACCGGTATTTATCCCCCTACCAGCGGCAAGGTGCTGTTTAAGGGCGCTGATATCACAACCATGAAACCATACGCCATTACAGCCCGCGGCATTGCGCGGACCTTCCAAAATATTCGTCTTTTTAAAAACCTCTCTGTTATTGATAACATTAGAATAGGTTGTCACTGCCGCAGCAAGGCGGGAATAATCGGGGCGCTAACCAGGCTGTCCGGTGTCAAGGAAGAGGAAAGAATTATTATCGAAAAAACCCTGGCCGTTATGGATGTGGTCGACCTGACTGCCAAAAGGGAAGAGCTGGCCAAGAACCTTTCCTACGGTGAGCAGAGGCGGCTCGAAATAGCCAGGGCTTTGGCGGCTGAACCATTGCTTTTGCTGCTGGACGAACCGGCTGCCGGGATGAACCCGCTGGAGAAGCAGACTTTAATGCAGATGCTGCAGCGTATCAGGACGATGGGCGTTACTATCCTGCTGGTAGAGCACGATATGAAATTCGTCATGAGTATTTCCGACCGTGTGGACGTATTGGATTACGGGCAGAAAATTGCTTCGGGCACACCGGCGGAAATTCAGAACGACCCTGCGGTAATTGCCGCCTACCTTGGGAAGGAAGTGGTTTAGAGGATGCTCCTGGCTGTTGAAAACCTTACCGTTTCTTATGGGGGTATCCAGGCCTTAAGAGGTATTTCCTTTACCGTGGAGGAGGGTGAAGTGGTGACCCTGATCGGCGCCAACGGGGCCGGAAAAAGCACTACTTTAAAAACCATCTGCGGCTTGGTCCGGCCCCAGTCAGGTAATGTCTCTTACCAGGATGAGTCACTGCATAAAGCGTCACCCCACCAAATCGTTTCCATGGGAATATCTCAGGTGCCGGAGGGGCGGCGTGTCTTTACCAGGCTGACCGTGCTGGAAAACCTTGAGATGGGCGCCTATACACGGAACAAACAGGAAACCAGGCAATCGCTGGAAAGTGTTTTTGAGAGATTCCCGCGCCTTAAGGAGAGGAAAAATCAGCTTGCTGGAACCTTGAGCGGGGGAGAACAGCAGATGTTGGCTATGGGTCGGGCCTTGATGTCCAGGCCCCGCTTGCTCCTTCTTGATGAACCTTCCATGGGGCTGGCGCCGATGCTGGTGAGAGAGATATTTTCGATTATTACTGAAATCAACCGGTCGGGCATGACCATACTGTTGGTGGAACAGAATGCCAACATGGCGCTATCTATTGCCAAGCGGGCTTATGTACTTGAAACAGGTCAAATTGTACTTTCAGGCTTGGCCGCCGAGATGGCCCGTAATCCGGAAGTGCGCAAAGCTTATCTCGGTGAGTAACGAAAGTGCAGGAGGGTAGAAAAGTGAAAAGGCCCGATTTTGATTCTTTCAGGACTATTTTTCTGGAATGCCTGGGGCAGTCCACTAACCTGGAGCCTTTAAACAGCACTGCGGCCAGGTGGGATGAACTTGGCGACCTGGAGATGCGACGTCAAATTCTGGAGTCGGTTAATGCCAAACTGCAGGATAGCTGCGGTTTGAGCTTTGAGGTCAACCACCGGCTGCTTAAGGTAGAAGGTCCGGTGGAAAGCGTGATCATCCAGGCTTATCACGAGTTGAACACTATTTATCTGGTTGAAAAAATCAACGACAAGATTAGGGGGCGGCTCAATTAATAGGACGAAATGTAAATTAACTAAAAGTAAATAATTTTTTGAATTTTTAGTTTTGCATAGAAGGAATTTTTAAAAGTCGGTTGAATATAATAAATTGAGGTTGGTAGGACGGTCACTTTGCCAGGCCGCTTGTCAAAAATACCATCCTCTTATAATGGTTAATGGGGGTATAGAACCGGCTCCGGCCTGCCACATGGGGTTTTTACGATCATGTGGCAATGACGGAACGTAGTGTCGGTTTGTAATTTGCGCCCATTCAACCATTATTTTTATTTTTAGGCGAAGAGGGGGTGGTAAAAAAAAGAAAGTAATCAACAAGCGCCCATGAGAAAAATATGGAATTATCTCACATCTTGTTTATTGTTGGGTAACAGTGTTCATACTGACTTGGCGAAAAATTGAGAGGGAGTGAGATTATGTCAGTTGAAAAGGCAACGCTACCAAGGTGGATTCCTCTACTGGGTGGATTGCTGGGTAGTACAACCTGTGGTTTGCTGCTGTATGCCTTTAGTGTTTTTATCAAGCCTCTGAGGGCGCAGTTTGGTTGGACAGCTGCTGAAGTATCCCTGGCTTACGCCATTGCCGTGCTTATATTCGGTCTCATGACATTCCCTGCGGGAAAATTAAGCGACAAATTCGGCCCCAGGCCGGTAGTTGTTATCGGGGGAGCTATCGTTGGTATCGGCTTCTTCCTGACTTCAACTATCGAGACCAAATTTCAACTATACCTCTACTACGGCCTTATCGCCGGTTTTGGCGGCGGCCTGGTCTACCTTCCGCCAATTTCCACCGCTCCCAAATGGTGGCCCGACCGGAGGGCGCTGGCTACCGGTATCGCAGTGGTAGGCCTCGGTTTGGGCTCGTTTATCATGGGTCCGCTGGCTACCGGCATGATCAACTATTTTGGTGGGGCGTTGCCCGTATTTAAGTATGTCGGTATTGCAATGTTCTTTATGGCTATTATTGCCGGGCTATGCCTGCAGAACCCTCCGCCCGGCTACAAGCCGGCCGGCTGGAACCCGCCGGCGCCTAAGGCGGGGGCGCCGAAGGTGGGCAGGGACTATACCTTCGGCGAGACGATCCGGACAGTCCAGTTCTGGATGCTTTATCTCGCTTACTTCTGCGGCTCATTTGCCGGGCTGATGGTCATCGGGGTTATGGCGGCCCACGGGATTAATGAAATGAATAAAGAGGCGGCTGCCCTCGCGGGTGTTGCAGTAAGCGCCCTTCCCAAGGAATTGACGGCTAAAATCGCCATGCAGGCTGCTCTTGCCACCAGCAGCTTGAATGCCGCCAACGCCCTGGTGCGGATATTGATCGGCGCCATCGCCGACAAGACCGGAACGAGGATTTGTTTCCTGGTAACCTTTGTCCTCCAGGTAGCCGCCATGCTGCTCCTGTTCCCGGTTGGGAAAACCCTTTTCCTCCTCTGCATTGTTGCCATTATCATTGGCTGGAACTATGGAGCCATGTTTACCCTGTTCCCTGCCACTTGTTTGCAGTACTTCGGTCCGACGGCTCAGGGGTCAAACTACGGCCTGCTGTTTACCTCCTGGGGCATTGCCGGCTTCGTAGCGAACTTACTGGCCGGTAGAATGTTTGATATCTTTGGAACCTACATGATGTCGTTTACGGTAGGCGCGGTTTTGGTTGCGGTTGGTGTTATAGTTCTAGCCATAACCAAACAGCCGCAGAGGCTATCGGCAGATGCAAAAGTCGGCTCCGCCCACCTGTCAAGCTAATAACAATTAACGTGTTTATAGACCATGTAGAGCGTCCTGTATTGCACGGGGCGTTCTACTATTTGTCGCTTAAAAATCCGCCAGGAAGCGGCAACGTAAGACCACAGGCCGACGGGCCGGCAAATTTGTTTTGACATAAAAATAAAATGGCGCCTTCTCTCAAGACGCCTTAAAGTAGGGGGCTATTTATAAATATACAGGTATAAGTATATTATTCTTTGATTTTCTTTCTCACGAAATAACCCTGCGGGTCAATAACTTCCCGGATTAAACGGACTTCCTCAACCGTTGGAGGCTCAAATTCGTAAACATCATCGGGAATAATCAGTTTAAAACCGGTGGCTTCCTGTACGCTATTAACCGTTTCGCCGGGCATGGTGGCGATTAGTTTCATCCGTTTGGTTTCATCGTCAAAACCCATAAGGGCTTTGGTGGTGATCACCCTGTAGGGGCCCTGTCCGACCAGGCCGGCGCGCCAACGGGCGTTGGGAGAACCGTCCAGGTAGCCGGGGCTGGTGATGTAATTGATCTTCTCTGCGAAACGTCTCGGCTCGTGTACCATGATAATGATGGTGCGCTCGCAGGAGCATGCCATATCGCTGGCGCCCCCGCTGCCGGGCAGACGGGTTTTGGGCTTCTGGTAGTTTTCCGGAAACTTGCCCATCATGGTGGAGTTCAGGTTGCCATACGGGTCGATCTCAGCGCCGCCGATAAAGCCGAAGTCGCAAAAGCCACGTTGGGTCAGCTCAAAGGCTGAGTTGAGGCCGAGCAGATAGTTGGCCTTGTATGTGGTCCTGGATCCACCCACAGAAAGGGGCAGGCCGCGGGAAAGCTCGGGACCGACGGCTCCTGCCTCAAATACCGGAACGATGCCGGGGCCGTGCGTCAACTGGGCCAGGGTAATGGCCACCATAGGCAGGCCGGTGCCTGCGAACACTACTTTATTATCAATCAGGGTTCGCGACCCAGCGACTACGATCATCTCTTGAGGAGTAAAGTCTTCAGAATAATTTGCCATTTATTGCCACCCCCTAACCTAATACCGTGTAGCCTGCATCAAGGCGGATGCCGGGCTCGATTTTTTGAATATACTGAATCTGGCTGAGCGGAAGCTTGTTGATAAATTCGGTTGTATTCTCTACTCCAAATATATAGGTGTCGTAGTAGTTCTGGAGCGGAGCAGGATCCCCTTTACGTAACTTCTCGCAGGCTCCCCTGAATTCGGCGGTGTGTTTTTCGTCGAAGTAATAGAGTCCGTTGGAGTTGCCCGGGTAAGCTCCGTACGGCACTTCAATGACGGCGTCGACACTGAAGAACGGTATGCTGACCCGGTTCGGGTACCGTGTCATGTCGTCGTGCTCGATCAGGCGGTCACAGGTAACAATAGTGTGCGCGGAAGCCATGGCAATTTCCGGACAGGTAAATAACGGACCCTGGATCCGGCAATTGCCGTAGATGTCAGCCTCCTGAACGTGCACCAGGGCAACGTTCGGGTGTGAGGCAGGCAGGAGCATAATCGGCCGCCCGGTGAAGGGGCATTCAATGACCTTGGCCCTGTTGGTTTGAAGCATATCGCTGCCAAGGGGACTGCGGCAAGGAATAAACGGCAAGCCAATGGAGGCTGCTTTAAAGCGGGCGGACATGTTGTAGTTGCTCCAGTCTTCGAGCTCCACCTTATTGTTTTCAGTCAGGTAGCGTAAAAGCGGGGAAATACCGAAAGCTTCGTGTGCAAAGTAGGCAAATTCCATTCTTTTGATACTGTTTTTGCTTTCGTCCAAAGCCATAGCTCCGGCAAAATATTCAGGCGCAAGTCCGGCGGATTGGAAAGAAAGGGTTAAATCTTTTCTTCCCTGCCTGATAATCTCATGTACGATTGCAACTGGTTGCCGGGCGTTGACAAAACCAGCAATGCCGACATTGTCTCCATCCTTGACAAATTTTTGCACGGCCTCTTTGAGGCTCATCCTTTTGTCTCTTTTGGATTTATCTTTGTTTGCCAGGAACTGTCTGGCCTCATCCGGTGATAGGCCTGTCCATTCAATCATTGGCTCTCTCCCCCTGGTTTCTGTAATCCGGGCATCCAAAATTTGCACAGATTTACTCCCGCCGACGAACCGGGACGCTGTTTACATGAATTCTGGGAGCTGTGGCACGGCAGTCTGGTACTTAACAACAGGTTATAATACAACAGATACTTTACGTTCCTTTCTGCATAGAAAAATATTTCTACTCCGAAATTCCTGCATCATCGACCCGTGACTAGATGGTTTCCCATCCCCGTCGAAAGGGATCTCTACAGGCTTAAATTCCCGAAGAACTTCCGGTGCTCATATTTCAGGCAACGCTTCTTGCATATCCTTCAGGTTGATAGTAGCATGAACGTCACGGTCATGGACTTTGTGCCATGAAAGAAATATATTTCTATATTTTCATTAACAATTTGGACCCCCCCACTAAATACTATATGTTGTTTATGGTTACCTGCCGCCAGCACCTTTTTAACCTGGTGTGCAATTTATGCCAGATGTAAACAGCCAGAAACCTTTCCTTTCTTCAAAAGTTTTTTAGATTTAAACCTTCTCCACCTTCCTTACAAGCAAATTCTATCGTTCTTATAAACAATAGACCATTGTCTGAAGGAACAGTATGGATCTATCTTTGGGACTAGTACTTTAGATACAATCCATGGGTGAGAAGTTAATAAATGGCTATGAATAACCGGCTTCTTGTTTTGCCGTAAAGGTTATCACCCCAGATCAAGGAATATCTTGTTTACCCTGCAAGTATAAATAGATTGTCTTATAGAACGAGAGGAACTAACCGGTTGACCATGAGGACTAGGACGCCGGATACATTGTCAGAATATTAAAACATTGATAAGATCGTTTTGCAGCAAGTATTATCTTCGGCTCAGGATTATTTATAGCCCTAAAAACCTGAGCATGAGCATGCTTTTGAGAAACAGGAGCGCATATAGAGATTAACCGATATGATTATCCGTAATTTCCTTCATTATTAGATGGGCAGATACCGTAAGGCGGCTAATAGCTGAGAGGGGGTGGCCTGGAAGTCTGCTGGAATGGGGAAGTGGGCTGGATATTAGAAAAGTTTTTTAAAGGGAGGCAAAAAAATGACAAACAATGTAAGCTCTAAAATTAAAAATATTTCCACCCTGGAGTACAAGGAAAAAGAGTTTGAATACTGGGGGCCGACCCCCGACGAAGCCAGAAAAATAATGGTCAATAAGTCGCACGGTCTGCGCGATAAAAGACACACTTTAAAGGATGCGGTAGCAAAATTTATCAAGGACGGGATTAACATCGGAATTGGCGGTTTTGTTAACACCAGGGTTCCCGTAGCTATCATACATGAAATCATAAGACATGGGGCAAAAGATTTGACCCTTTCCTTCCAATCCAACTCAATTTGTCCAGAGCTTCTGGCAGGCGCGATGATCCTTGATCCAGACCGGGTTTCGATCAAGCGGGTGGAGCTGGCCTGGTGGGGGTATGAAATTATCGGCATTGCCCCCATGGTGCGCTATCTGACCACCAATGGAATGATCGAGATGGATGATTACACCAACTACGGTATGTCCGCCAGGTTTAAAGCCGCGGCCATGGGGATACCTTTTATCCCGGTCAGGGACCACGGCGGTTCAGATATGGAGTTGATTAACAGGGGCAGGATGATCGAATGTCCCTTTAGCGGCAAGAACGTTTACCTGCTGCCGGCCTGCCATCCCGATGTCGGCATCGTCCATACCACGGCAGCTGATATGTACGGCAATGCCAGGATTTTTGGGGCGCATTGCACCTGCCCCGAGATCGCGATGGCGGCTACCTACACGATCATGACGACGGAAAAGGTGATCCCGACTGAAAACATCAGGTCCTATCCCAACCTGACCGAAATTCCATATCCCGCTGTAGACACAGTGACCGAAGTGCCTTTTGGAGCTACACCTGGAGCGAGTTACGGCAACTACTGGTTTGACATGGATCACCTGAAAATGTTCCGCAGCCTCTGCGAGGACTTTCGCAAGACCGGCAACAAGGAAGGGCTCCAGAAATACTACGATGAGTATATCTTCAGCTGCCAGACCTTTGACGAGACCCTTGAGAAAATCGGGTACAAAGCTCTTAAGAATTTAAAAGACTTGGACGGCGGCCAGCCCATCATCCTAACCTAATCTTGGCTA
This sequence comes from Pelotomaculum sp. FP, assembly GCF_004369245.1. NCBI lineage: Bacteria > Bacillati > Bacillota > Clostridia > Eubacteriales > Desulfotomaculaceae > Pelotomaculum > Pelotomaculum sp. FP. The sequence continues at coordinate 45,081 of NZ_QFGB01000016.1, forward strand.
ACCGGCAAATTAGATAATAAGGAGGTAAAAAAATGTCCGAATACACTCCATTTGAGATGATAGCCTATACCGGCTCCAGGGTTCTTGAAGACGAAAAAATCGTCTTTGTGGGTACCGGCCTGCCGATCATTGCAGCCATGCACGCTCAGCTTACCCATGCGCCCAACCTTTATATGATTTACGAAGCGGGATCGATGGCGCCTATTCTTGAAATGGGCATGCCGCTTTCCGTCGGAGACACCAGAGCGGCTCGCAAGGCCTGCTACCTCAAGGGGCTGTGCGCGGTATTTGAAATCACGCAACGGGGCTACGCCGACTACGCCTTTATCGGAGGAGCGCAGGTCGATATGTATGGCAACATCTGCTCTACCATTGAAGGGCACAACTATGACCAACCGAACATCCGCTTTCCGGGCAGCGGCGGCGCCGGCGCCATGGCGGCCAACTGCGAGAAAACCATTGCTATTATGGCGCTGGAAAAAAGGAGGTTCGTGAAGAAGCTGGACTTTGTCACCAGCATCGGCTTTGGCGACGGCGCCGGCGATTACCGGGAGAAAGCCGGTGTGATGGGCTCCGGTCCCTACCGGGTCATTACCAACCAGGCCCTTTTTGGTTTTGACCAGGAAACAAAACGTATGAAACTGCTTGAAGTAAAACCGGGTAGGACACCTCAGGATATCCAGGACCTGGTGGACTTTGATTTAATTATTCCGCCGGATGTCAAGGAGATGGCTGAACCCACCGATGAGGACTTAAGACTGCTCCGGGATGTGATCGACGCCGAGGGTTATTTCCTTAAACGAGTTATAAAAAAATAGTTGCGGCGATGTAAATATTGGAGGAGGTGATGTTTCTAACGAAATAAACCTGCAGTACCGCGGAATAACAATATAGAATTATTCCGTTAGCTGTTTAAAAAGGTAATCTACCCCCTACTCACCCGCGCCTTGGGCAAAAGGCGCGATTTTTTTGGCTGAATACAACGAGCATGACTGACTACAGGCCGCCGTAGTAGGATTCGTTCCGGCAAGATGACCTTTTTGCCCGGTCAATTGGTAGTATCTAAAAACTTTTCCTGGATGGCCAGGACCGCCGCCTGGGTGCGGTCGTTCACGTTTAACTTCGTTAAAATACTGCTGACATGAGCCTTGACGGTGCGTAAAGTGATCTTTAAGCTGGAGGCGATTTCCTTATTGCTCAAGCCGTTGACGATCAGCTGCAGGACCTCTTTTTCCCGGCAGGTCAAGAGGGAAGGTTCCTTCTGAGCCTGCTGAGGCGGGGTTCCCTGCACCAGGTTAACCAGCAGTTCGTTGGCGATAGTGGTATCAACAAAATATCGTCCTTCAGCAACGCTTTCGACAATTTCGATCAGCTGCTCGGGAGAACTGTCTTTTAAAACGTAGGCGGAGCTCCCTTCACGTATGGCCTGGACCACCTTGTCGTGCTGGTTGTGCACCGTTAGTATAACTACCTGGACGGATGGGTGTTTGGCCTTAATTATTTTGGCCGCCTGGATGCCGTCCATCTTCGGCATATTCACATCCATAAGCACCATGGTGGGCTTTAGCCTGGCCACAGCTTCAACCGCTTCTTCCCCGTTGGCCGCTTCTCCTGCGATGGTCACATCATGCAGTTCGAAGAGCATACGCAGGCTGCGGCGCACCAGGGGGTCGTCATCGACCAGCAGCAGCCTGATCTCGTTGACCAGGAACTCATTCATTAGACCACTCCGTTCCGTCCTGGATGTTGAACAAACAGGGTTATATTGAATTTAGTGCCCCAACCCGGTTCACTCTCAACTTCAATGACGCCCCTGTGAGCTTCTATGTTTTTTTTGGCAATGGCCAGCCCGAGGCCGGTACCGCTCTGCTTGGTGGTAAAAAAAGGGTCGAAAATCTTTTGTTGGATTTCGGGTGAAATCCCGTCACCCCAGTCCTCAATGGTGACCACGACCCGGTCAAAAGAGGGGTTGGTTGATACACGTACGGTACCCCCGCTTTCAGTGGCGGCAATGGCGTTGGACAAAAGGTTGCTGAAGGCTTCTTTTAATTTTTCATGGTCGGCCAGGACCAGGGGTGTGGGTTTGTGCAGCGAGGTTTCAATAATCATTTGGCTGCTCAAGTGTTTCTTATGCTCGGTTACAAGGTTTCTTAAGAGCTCGTTTATGTCAATTTCTTTTATTAACAGGGTGGTATTACCGGAAAAATGCAGCAGGTCCTCCGTGGTGCGGCTGACACGCTCCACAGCTTCTTTGACAATGTTCAGATCTTCGTTGAAATCCATCCGCCAGGCCGCTTTTTTTTCAACTGAATAGAGAGAAAGGCGAATGGAGGTAAGAGGATTTTTGATCTCATGGGCGATAATCGCGGCTGCCCTGCCGAGGGCTGCCAGCCTTTCCGCTTGTTTAACTTTTTGTTCGAGGACGGTGATCAGGTGCTCCTTTTCCTTTAGACCTTTTTCGTAAGTTAGGGCGTTTTTCACGGCTATTCCGACTTGGTGAGCAACCAGTTCCAGCATACGCTGGTCCTTGAGACTGAAATCCCGCCTGCTTTCAGGACGTGTGAGCTGGATGGTCCCGATAAAGTTACCGTCTAAAATAATAGGCGCGCCAATGCCGTAGAGTACTCCAATCCCTTCCCGGCGAAGAGCGGACTGGAAGTAAAGGGTCTTTTTTATTTCCTCGACCGTGAGGATATCGGTGGCCCGGCAGCTTTTTTGGGTTTCAAACAGTTTTTTAAAAAGGAAGTTCTGCTCGGTGTTTTCAGTAAAAAGTTTTGCCAGTCGCTCACTTAAGCCTATGTTTGATTGCAGCGTGATTCTTCCGGTCTTTTCCTGGTAGAAAAAAATACCGCTTTTGGTGTGTGGGATCAGCTTGGGCAGGTAAGCGTGTACACAGTGGAGGATTTCATCAAGGTCTAAATTTGAGGTTACTGTTTCACTTATGTTAAGTAATATATCGAGCTCGTCTACACCAAGTTCGCTCTTAAAACCCTCCCTGCCGCTAACCCGGGCGGTTTCATGAGATGTTTTGATTTTCCGGTTGTCGCTTTTCATCTCAAATCCTTCCCCTCAGATCATAAAAAAAGCTGTTCAGTCAATAATATAATTTATATATTCCTTTTATTATAGCAGTTTTCAAAAGATTTCGCACTTTTGAAAGAGGAGCAATAACTTGCTCAGCCCGGAGTTTAAGGGGATAATAGTAAAAAGACTAATAGTATTGCCGGGAGGTTTTTATATGCCTTATGAATATGACGGGATTAAGCCCAAGATTGATGAGACAGTGTTTATAGCTCCGGGGGCGATTGTGGTTGGAAGAGTTGAAATTGGGCCGAACTCCAGCATTTGGTACAACTCTGTGGTCAGGGCGGACGTCGATACCATAACAATCGGCTCCCGCACGAATATCCAGGATGGTTCCATACTGCACGAGCATACCGGTTTTCCGCTGGTCATAGGAGACCGGGTAACAGTAGGGCACCGGGCTCTTCTACATGGCTGTACAATTGAAGACGATGCCTACATTGGTATGGGTGTGATTGTGCTGAATGGCGCTCACGTGGGGGCAGGGGCCGTAGTAGGAGCCGGGTCCCTGGTGCTGCAGGGCCAGCGCATACCTGCCGGCATGCTTGCGATGGGACTTCCGGCAAAAGTGGTGAGGGAGTTGAAGGAAGGGGAGTATGAACGGTTTCGGGGCGCCGTCGGCAGGTATCAAAATCTGGCTGAAATACACAACAGACTGCTGGAATAAACACTGTTTTACAAAAAGACGACTGCCACCGCCCGGTATACTAAGCCGGCCAGCAGGGCCGTGACCGGCAGGGTGATCACCCAGGTGATCACCATTCTTTCCGCTGTATCCCAACGGACCGAATTAAAGTGTTTGGCCGAACCTACTCCCATAATTGAAGAAGAAATAACGTGGGTGGTGCTGACAGGCATTTTGATCAGGGTGGCCAGGATGATAATCATGGCCGAGCTTAAATCTGCCGCAAACCCGTTGGCTGGTTCCAGCTTGATAATCCTGGAGCCTACGGTCTTGATTATTTTCCAGCCGCCTACGGAAGTACCAAGGGCCATGGCCACGGCGCACACCAATTTAACCCAGAAGGGGACGTCAAGGGTGGTTTGGAAGCCACCCGCCACCAGTGCAAAAGTGATGATACCCATCGTTTTTTGGGCGTCATTGGTGCCGTGGCTGAATGATTGAAAGGCGGCCGTTAACACTTGCAGGAGGCGAAAGCGCCGGTTTAATTTGGCATGGTGCCCGTTTTTAAAAATGAATCTGATCAGGCTCATAATGATGTAGCCAACGGTGAAAGCGATCAGCGGGGAGAAAAGCAGCGCGCTCAAAACAGTAATAAAGCCGCCGAAATTCACCGCGTTATGCCCGGCTGAGGCAATTACGGCGCCGGTTAAAGAACCGATCAGGGCATGGGAGGAGCTGCTGGGAATGCCGTAATACCAGGTGATGAGGTTCCAGGCAATGGCGGCAACCAGGGCGGCAACGACGATGTATATACCATGTTCGAGTTGTAGCGGGTCGGCAATCTGGCCTCCGATGGTTTTGGCAACCCCGGTGAAGGAAAGGGCGCCTAAAAGGTTCATGCATGCGGCCAGAACGATGGCAGCCCTCGGAGTGAGCGCTTTGGTCGATACAGAAGTGGCGATGGAATTGGCCGTATCGTGAAAACCGTTGATAAAGTCGAAAGATAAAGCCAGCGCTACGACTATAACCAGGATCAGGTTTATTTCAGACATTTAAGACTCCTTAGTTCCGCATCATGATTCTTTCTAAAATATCAGCAACATCCTCGCATTCATCCGTGATCTCTTCCATCATATTATAAATTTCTTTTTTCTTGATAATATCGATGGGGTCGGTGCAAGTAGAGAACAGTGTTTTTAACCCATCTCGCAGCAGGTCGTCGGCGACCTTTTCCAGGTCGTTAATTTTATGGGTATGCTTGCTCATATCCTGTAATTTTTTCTCACCCAGATGCCTGATCGCCTCGACAATTTCTTCAATGCACATCTCAATATTTTTGGAGAAAAGCTTCATGTACTCGTCGGTTTCAACGATGTTGAAAAGCTCAAACCTCCAGGTGCAAGCTTCAATAAGGTCGAGCACGTCATCCAGCTTGATGGTTAGTCCAAGTATATCCTCTCTCTCAAGGGGCGTTATAAAGCTTTTGTTCAAGGCAAACATGATTTCATGGGTGTACTGGTCGCCGATATTCTCAAGGTTTTTGATCTGGACGGCAAATTTTTCAGTGTCGCCCAGGTTGGAAATCTCCTCCCGGAATATTTTGGAAGCCATTTGAAGGTTTTTAGCTATCAGTACAAAATATTCATAAAAAGTATCCTTTTTCCTGGTTTGAAACATCTACAGCACCTCTTTTGGGGATGTTTGTCTCATACTGGTATCTTATCATAAGCGCCGGGAACGTAATGTTAAATCTGTGTTAATATTTTACCGCCAGGTAATAAATAAAATTTTTTAATAAAACAATAATTTTGTCAAAAACTGATAATGATATTTGCATGGCAAGAAAAATATTAAAAGGAGCTGCCTTATTTGAAACAGGATATTTGTATTGCCGGGCTTTTAATAAACGAAAAATCTCAGCAGGCGCCGCAAGTCCAACAGGTTTTATCCAAGTATGGCAAACTGATTTTACACCGGAGCGGTATACCTTATTCCGACTGTGACCGCGGGCTTATTAATGTGACCATGAAAGCCTCCGAAGAAGAACTGCAAAATTTTAAGGCCGAGCTAAACAGAATAGGTGGAGTGAAAGTTGAATCGCTGTGCCTCATCGATGACGCCGATGAACTAATACCTGCGAAACCAGGTAGTACTCCAACCGCTTTAGTTGGATTCTTCACCACCTAGGAACTTCAGATTCAACCGCAGGCCGATAAATCCGAGTACGGCTGCAACTAGAGCTGTCAAAAACATCCCCATCCCAAGGGCGGTGCCCAAGCCTGCGGTCAGCCAGACACTGGCTGCCGTGGTTAGACCCTGGACCTTGTTTTCTTCTTTAAAAATGAGACCGCCGCCGATAAAACCAACCCCCACCACAATTTGGGCGGCAATTCTGGCGGGATCCATGTTAGTCCGGTAGTAAGGCGCTCCGCTGAATTCAAAAAACCCATAAACCCCAATGATGGTAAAGAGGGCGGCCCCCAGCCCTACCAGGGCGTGTGTTCGCAATCCGGCAGGCTTGTGCCGGATTTTTCTTTCTGCGCCGATTACGGCGCCCACCAGGAAGGCCAGGACCAGTCTCAACGCAATTTGTTTTTCATCGACAGGCATACCCATCTCTCCCGTTTTGACGATTTTTATACTTCTTTTACATGTATTTATTTTTAATTAAAAGGATGCCCCGGTGGGGCATCCTAATTTTGGCTATCGTTCCCTAAAAAGCTCGCTCGGCACGTTCGATGGCAAGCCGGACCAGGTTGCCACAGTTTCTGGAAGAAACTTCACCAAAGCCCTGCCTGCGCGCCACGTCGCCAACACCGAGTTCGTCGGCTAACTCGAACTTCAGCCTTTCAGACATAACTCCTCCACGCCTTCTGCTCATTTAGCCCAACCCCCTTATTCAGTTAGAACGACAGCCGTTATTATTATTTCTATTTCAATAAGGTTTAGACCTGGGAAATTTATTTAGTTGAAAGGGGTAGCGTAGAGGCTTTAATTACATAAAATGGCCGGTTTTTCAGTGAAAGTTGGGTAAAAATCGTTACTTATTGTATTAATAAATACATATTGTCAATACCTGAATTTGCTTAAAATAGGCTAATTTCCAGAAATATCATGGTGTATCAATAAAAAACTCCTTATAATAGAGATTATAGTAAGCAACTCTAATCCCTAACTAAGGAGAATAGACATTACAGGATACCGTATAGTCCATATTTAATCAAGTCCTCAAACAGTTTCCCTCCGACGATTTGGTGATAATATGTTGCAAGACTTAAAACTTTATGGTTACAAGAGCCTTTGGTTTTTATGCAACACTAGTGTAGTAGATCATAAAAAGTGGAGCCTTCTAAAGATGTCAAATTTTGTTACCGGTAATGAAATAATTTTGCTTTCGACAAGCAATGACTTTTTCTCCAAAGGGGATCTGATTGTGTTTGTCAAATGCATGATTGGTTGGAAGAACAACCTGGACCTGACATAGTTCTAGACAGCAATCTAGCCAGTCCTATCTAGTTCTTCTATGGAATTAATATTTGGATATAAACCGTAAACGGATCAATGTTAACAATACTGTAAGCTTAACATTGTAAAAAGGCGCATGTCCTGTCGGGGACAAGATTAGGGCTCAGTGATAAAACACTCCCTTTGGCTGGATAAAAAAATGAAGGAGATTGGGCAACATGCAAAACGATGAATCGAAGACCAAAGAGGAAATTCTCCAAGAATTAAAAGAATATCGCGCTATCTTTGAAATCTGCGGCTCCGGCATTGCCATAGTAGAAGAAGATGCCACTATAATTCGTGTTAATACGGAGTTTGTGACGCTCTTTGGCTATTCCAAAGAGGAAATAGAAGGCAAAAAAAAGTTGACTGAACTTTGCGTAGCGGAAGATAGAGACAAGGTCAATAATTATCACCGGCTGAGAAGAATTGATCCTGCCAGCGTACCTCGTGATTATGAGGTGCGCTTTGTCCACAAAGACGGCAGTTTTGTCGATACCTATGTTGCCACTGCTCTGATTCCGGGTACCAAAAAATCTGTTCTGGCCGCTGTTGATGTCAGCGAGCACAAGAAGGCTGCGGAGGTATTACGCAGGTCGCATGAAGAACTGGAGTTAAGAGTCAAAGAGCGGACAGCCGAACTGGAAAAACTCAACCGGGTACTGCTGGCGGAAATTGAAGAGCGCAAACGGGCCGAGGCGTCAGTAGTAAACGAACGGAAGCGGTTCAATGATGTCCTGGAGCTGTTGCCTGCTTACCTTGTACTGTTAACTCCGGATTATCATGTGCCTTTTGCCAACCGCTTCTTCCGGGAGCGCTTCGGCGAGTCTCACGGCCGGCGTTGTTTTGAGTATCTGTTTGGACGCAGCGAACCCTGCGAGATCTGCGAAACCTATGAAGTCCTGAAAACCATGACGCCGCATGAGTGGGAGTGGACCGGCCCGGATGGCCGCAATTACCATATTTTCGACTATCCTTTCACTGATGCTGACGGTTCCACCCTCATCATGGAGATGGGCATTGACATCACCGGGCACAAGAAGGCGGAAGAAGCGCTGCAAAGGGCATATGACGTTCTTGAAGCCAGGGTCGCGGAGCGGACTGCTGAATTAAATATAGAACTCACGCAACGCAGGCAGGCTGAGGAAGCATTCCGGGAGGCGAACGCTTACCTGGAAAACCTGCTCAACTATGCCAACGCCCCGATTATCGTGTGGGATTCGGATTATAAAATAATTCGTTTCAACCAGGCCTTTGAGCGCTTGACCGGGTACAGCGCTGATGAGGTTTTGGGCAAATCTTTGGAGATCCTCTTCCCCGCTGCCCAAAAGGATGAATCAATGGCCCTGATCCGCCGCACAACGTCCGGCGAGCGCTGGGAGGTCGTGGAGATCGCCATCGCCCGTGTTGACGGAATGGTGCGGACGGTGCTCTGGAATTCGGCCACCCTGTTTGCGGGGGACGGCACGACAGTAGTCGCCACCATCGCCCAGGGGCAGGATATCACCAGGCGCAAACAGGCGGAGGAAGCCTTGCTAAAGTCGCATGAAGAACTGGATGCAAGAGTCAAAGAGCGGACAGCGGAGCTGGAAAAACTCAACCAGGCGCTGCGGGCGGAAATTGAAGAGCGCAAGCGGGCCGAGGAGATTATCTCCCGCCAGGCCCAGGAAATCCTCGAGGTTTCTACTCCAGTCATACAGATATGGGAAGGCATCGTGTCCGTACCCCTGATCGGCACCCTGGACAGCGTGCGGGCGCAGCAACTGATGGAGCAGTTGCTGCAGAAGATCGTGCAAACGAGTTCATCTGTCGCCCTGCTTGACGTTACCGGCGTTCCCGCCATCGATTCGAAAACTGCCCGGCACCTGCTCGAAACCATCAGCGCGGTACGCCTGCTGGGGGCGGAGGTGGTATTGACCGGAATCCGCCCGGCGATTGCCCGGACACTCGCCCAGTTAGGCGTCGATCTGTCCAACGTGAACACCCGCTCCTCCTTTGCCGCAGGTCTGCTCTTTGCCATGACTCTATTGAAGCTGAAGGTGGTCAATCAGGCTTCCAGCTGATTACTGCATTGTCAAGAGTGAATAGGCAGTAATTAAGCGCGGGGATATGAAAGGTGATATGAAGTAATATGATTATCCCGAATTATGAGATTATAGAAAAGATCGTCGAAAGCAAAGAGGCTGTTATTTACAAAGCATATCAGAAAAAAAATGCGGAACGGCTGCTGGCGCTCAAGGTTTTGAAAACGGTCTTTTTATCCGAATATAAAATATCGCAATTCAGCCACAGAATCGAACACCTCAGGATCTTACACGATCCCCTTGTTATCACGCCCCTAGCAATTAACGTAAATGACGGAATCTGCTTTATAACACAGGACTTTTTCGACGGGGTCCCTCTCGATAACCTGACTGCAGCGCATTCCAGGGTTTCTTTAAACAGTTTTTTCACCATAGCCTGCCAGCTGGCTGAAGCTCTGAATAAAATTCACGAAGCAGGTATTGTCCACGGAGGAATGAAGCCGCACAATATACTTGTCAACCTCAGCACGCTCGATATCAGGTTGATAGACTTCATAGGCACAGTTGATGTAAGAGATGTAAGCCATTTTATTTACGACCGTTCCTTTGTAAAGGACATCCTGTCTTATACCTCGCCCGAACAAACCGGCCGCATCAACCATAGAGTGGTTTTTTCTTCGGATCTCTATTCTCTCGGGATCATATTCTATGAGATGCTGACCGGTAGTCTGCCTTTCTCTTCTGATGATCCCCTTGAATTAATCCATTCACATCTTGCTGAAGAAGCTCCTTTCGTCCATGAATTAAATCCGGATGTCCCAATCGCCTTAAGTAACATCATCGCCAAATTGATGCTTAAAGCGCCCGAGAAACGCTACCAGAGCGCAAACGGACTCCTTGCCGACCTGGTAAGATGCAGGGATGAATATGCCGCCACCGGTATGATACGCGAGTTCCCTCTGGAAAGCTGCGCTTATACCCACAGAGTTACCTTTATCTCCAAGTTGGTCGGCCGCGAGCATGAGTCTGAGATTATTCTTGAAGAATACGAACAGGTTACCAGGGGTGCATTCCGCTCACTATTCATTTCCGGGCTGTCCGGGATCGGGAAGACACGCCTGATCCAGGAACTGCAAAAGCCGATTGTAAAACACAGAGGTTATTTCACATCGGGAAAATTTGACGTGTACCAAAGGAACATCCCTTACAGCTCTTTAATCCAGGCGCTTAGAAATTTGATGCGGACTTTTCTGACGGAAAGCGACGAAAGGGTTGCGCTCTGGAAAAAAAGCATATTGAAAGCCGTGGGACAAAATGGAAAGATCCTGACAGATGTCATCCCGGAACTGGAGATCCTGATTGGCCCGCAACCGGAGGTCCAACAGCTTCCCCCGGTTGAATCGCTGAACAGGTTCAATGATCTCTTCGACCGGTTTCTGAAGTGTCTGGCGAGCGAGCAGAATCCCCTGACTCTGTTCATAGATGACCTGCAGTGGTGTGACGCTGCATCCTTTGAATTCCTGACAAATATATTCGCTAATTATAAGGACCACCCCTATCTTTTCTTTTTGGGCGCGTACCGCCATAACGAGGTGGAATCAAGCCATCCCTTAACCAAGCTCATCCGGAGCGCCAAAGAGAGCAGCCAGCCATTGAAGGAAATCCGGCTGGGGCCCTTGCAGCCGCAACATTGCCATGAAATGGTCTCATACATTCTTGACGCACCGCTTGTCCAAACAGAGACGTTATCTGATTTTATAAGCATGCTAAGCGAAGGGAACCCGCTGTTCGTCAGTGAGAGCCTGTCATATCTTCACAATGAAAGCCTTCTTTACCTTGACGGTGAGGGGCAATGGCGATGGGATATGGAAAAGATCCGTCAGTCCCGCATGCCGAACACCGTAGTCGCTCTTTTTGGCTCAAAGATCCAGAAGCTTCCGCCTGACCTGGTAAACCTCCTCGAATTCTGCTCCTGTATGGGAAATACTTTTTCACCTGCCGATATGGCAGCGCTCAGGGACACAACTCTGGTAGAGATCTTTGAGTTGTTGAAACCTGCTCTTGGACAAGGACTGCTGATGGAAAACAAGGACAAATTGCAGTTTGTCCATGACAAGGTCCAGGAAGCGACGTTGTCCGCTATTTTGACGGAAAGACGCCGCCGGATTCACTGGCAAATCGGAAATCACCTCCTCGGGACTATGCCGGAGGGCGTTCAAGACCTCGAAAAACAAGAGGACTTGTTCACAATTGTTTCCCACCTCAATATAGGAAGGGAAAGTAATCCGGATGCAAAGACGGCTTATCTTTTATCAGATCTCAACTACCATGCCGGCAACAAGGCACTGGCTTCCCTTGCCGTGGAAGCGGCAAATGAGTATTTCAAACTCAGCAGACAACTATTGCCGGTTGACTGCTGGGGGAATGATCACTACGACCGTACCTTCAGGATATTCCAGAAAGCGGCAAAGACAGAGCTTATGTGCGGTAATTATGATAATTTTGAATTTCTACTCAACCAATTGCTTGATCATGCCAAAACCGATTTGGATAAGGCCGAATGTTTGGCGGAACAAACGACTTCGCTGTCATCCGTCGGTAATTTTATCAAGGCTATTGAAACGGCCAACCGGGGCCTTGCCTATTTTGACAAGGCCATCCCGTTAAGTCCGGATAAAGCGGACAGGCGACGGTATGAGATAATGTCTGAGATTTCCGCAAAGGAGATCGACGTCTGGGAAGCCATTCTGAACATGCCTTTCGCCACAGACAGAAAAAGCAAAATTGAGCTTGCGTTTTACAGCGAGCTTATTCCTGACCTGTATATGTCCGGTCTGGTGCCGCAGCTTTATCTCTCGGCTGCGCAATCAACGCAGCATTGCCTGTCTGGCGGCATGGATGAATCCGTGATTTATTCTTTCAGTATCATGGGACTTCAGTTTGGAGAAGAGGAAGACTTTGCACAGGCATTCAAATACGAAGACCTGGCGCGGGACCTGTCTGCAAAATACCCGAACACGTTCGGCGCTACCCGCGGGATGAACGGGATCGTCTGGTGCAACATGCATTCAAGGAGTCACCCCAAAGAGATCGTTGATTATTGCCTGAAGTCGATCCAGTGCGGGAAAAACTGCGGTGACCTGTATAACGCCGGACTTTCCTACGGCCCCCTGATGTGGAACCTGCAGGTCCAGGGGGCGGATCTGTCTGCTATCGAAGCCTACGCCAAGGAATGCCTGCAGTTCTCTAACAGATATCATCTGTCTTTTTCCATAGGCCTGGCCGAAGCGGTGCTGGCCGGCTGGAGTGAACCCATGCGGAAAGGCTATTCCCTTATACCCATGGAAGAAAAACTGAGGCAATGGGAGCGGGACAACCATATCGCTGCAGCAGGCAGTTATTACGTCCACATGGCCCTGTCGCAGTATTACCTGGGAGAGCATGAAGAGGCCGAGGTATACCTTGCCGGAGTCAGGAAGTATCTGTCGGGTCTTACCGATAACGTGCTGAAGAGACAGTGGCATGTCTTCCGGGTGTTGAACTCGCTTAAGCTGTATGAAAAGGGTATAGGTTTTGCAACTGAACATGAATTAATGGCAGAAATTCAGCCGCTTATCAAGAAGACCGAAACATGGGCCGGTTTAGGGCCTTTGTTGAAGCCATACCTTGCCTTTCTTTACGCCGAACTGGAAAGGGTTACCGGCGGGTTCGAAAAGGCCAGGAGCCTTTACCTCGATGCGATAGACATTGCACATGAACAAAAGTATACGTTTCTGGAAGGCCATCTCAATGAATGCCTCGGTGAACTTCTCCTGCAGGCGGGTCATTGTTCCAAAAGGGTATTTTTTGTCGAGGCGGCACGTTTGTATAAGAAATGCCGTGCAGAGCAAAAAGAAATCAGTCTCATCGAAAAATATCCTGAGTATTTTGAGGAAGAAAAGACCTGCTACGCACATTTAGAAGTGGAATCTTCCTCCTCCCATACCCTTCCTAACCTTGACGTCAATTATCTGATGAAATCATCCATCGCTATTTCTGCCGAGATTGAGCAGGATGCCCTGCTGAAAAAGATTATGAACGTGGTCATCGAAAGTTCGGGGGCGCAGCATGGTTATCTGCTGATTGAGGAAGATGGCGCCTTGTTTATCCGTGCGGAAAGCCATGTCGCCGACAAAGAGGTGGTAAAGACATTTCATATAGAACTTGAAGAAGCCGGCGGCATCTGCAAAGCGATTGTCCGTTATGTGTATCGAACCGGAGAGAGGGTGATCCTTGACAGCGCTTTTCAGGAAGGCATGTTCAAAGACAACCCGGAGGTCCAGCAGCTGCAGCTGCGCTCAGTCCTCTGTCTTCCGGTAATCAAGCAATCAAAGATGATCGGGATCCTCTATCTGGAAAACCGTCTTTCCAATGCGGTATTTACCTCCGGCAAGACGCAAATGACGGAACTGTTGACGTCACAGGCGGCCATTTCACTTGAGAATTCCCGGTTGGTGGGGGATATGAAAAAGGCGGAGGAAGAGGTCAAAAAATCGCTAAGAGAAAAAGAGGCGCTTTTAAAGGAAGTACACCACCGTGTTAAAAACAACCTTCAGATCATTTATAGCATGCTAAATCTTCAACTGGCTAAGATCAAAGACGAGCAGGCCATCGCATCGTTCAAAGAGAGCCAGAACCGGGTTTACTCAATGGCCCTTATCCATGAAAAACTATACCAGTCCGATTCGTTGGCAAAGATCGACCTTTCCGAATACATCCGAAGCCTCACAACCAACTTGTTCCTCTCTTACGGAGTGACCCAGAGGGCCATAAAACCGAAGATACTTGTTGAAAACGTTACGCTCGGCGTTGATACGGTCGTTCCCTGCGCTTTGATCATCAATGAACTCGTCTCCAATTCGTTGAAACATGCCTTTCCCAAACTTTCCGGACCGGCTGGAGAGACAGGTGAAATATGTGTTGACCTGCGCCATGGCGCCGGCAGTAAGTTCATATTAAGCGTCAGTGACAATGGTGTCGGTTTGCCGGAAGATTTCGAGATACAGAACTGTGAATCACTGGGACTAAAATTAGTAAGCGCGCTGGTAAAACAGCTGAAGGGCGCCATGCATATCAATAAAAGCAACAGAACCGAATTTGTAATTAAGTTTAAAGCTTTAAAATGAGAAAGGAGCCCGCACAATGCATAATGCCAGGATACTTATTGTTGAGGACGAAGGTATTGAAGCCCTTGACTTACAAAATAGGCTGATTGGTCAGGGATACACCGCACCTGATATTGCAGCTACCGGTGAAGAGGCTGTCAAAAAAACAGAGGAAACAGCTCCTGATCTGGTGTTGATGGACATCATGCTGCATGGAGAAATCGACGGTGTGACGGCCGCCGAGCAGATCCAGGCCCGTTTTGATATTCCGGTAATATATATCACCGCCTTTGCGGATGAAGATACACTGCAGCGCGCCAAGATAACAGAGCCGTACGGCTATTTAGTCAAGCCTTTTAGGGAGAGAGAGCTGTACGTAACTATCGATATGGCTTTGTATAAGCATAAAATGGAAAAGAAGTTAAGAGAGCGCGAAAAATGGTTTGCCACAACGCTCAGGAGTATTGGAGACGCTGTAATTGCCACTGATAATAACGGTCTGGTAACATTTATGAATCCGATGGCCGAGAAACTAACAGGCTGGAAGTTGGAAGAAAGCCAGAATAAAAAATTGACGGAAATATTTAATATAATAAACATGTACTCGCGTAAACCCGCCGAGAACCCGGTAACAAAGATACTAGTTGAAGGCCTTACCGTAGATCTGGCAAACCATACCATATTGATAGCCAGAGATGGAACAGAAATAGCGATAGATGACAGCGCCGCACCCATCAAAGATGACAAGGGGAACATTACCGGCGTGGTCCTGGCATTCCGCGATATCACCGAGCGCAAACAGGCTGAGGAAGCCTTGCGAAAATCATATGAAGAACTGGATGCAAGAGTAAGAGAGCGGACAGCAGAGCTGGAGAAACTCAACCAGGCACTGCGGGTGGAAATTGAAGAGCGCAAGCAGGCCGAGGAGATTATCTCACGACAGACACAGGAGATTATCGAAGTTTCTACGCCGGTCATACAGATATGGGAAGGCATTGTGTCCGTACCCCTGATCGGCACCCTGGACAGTATACGGGCGCAGCAACTGATGGAGCAGTTGCTGGAGAAGATCGTGGAAACGGGGTCATCTGTCGCTTTGCTTGACGTTACCGGTGTTCCCGCCATCGATTCGAAAACAGCCCGGCACCTCCTCGAAACCATCAGCGCGGTGCGCCTGTTGGGGGCGGAGGTGGTATTGACAGGAATCCGCCCGGCGATTGCCCGGACACTCGCTCAATTAGGCGTCGATCTGTCCAATGTGAACACCCGCTCCTCCTTCTCCGCAGGGCTGCTCCATGCCTTGACCCTATTGAAGCTGCGGGTGGTTAACCAAGCTTGTGCAGACTAATATCCATTGGGGGTGTAAGATGATGACCAGTGAAAGCATCTCTGTGATAAGGATACACGACGTGTTGTTGGTAACGATGCCGCCCGATCCTGATGATACTTCTGTCACCATTCTCCAGGAAAAGGTTTTAAACGCCATGGAGCGGTATCGAGTCAAAGGCCTGGTATTGGACATTTCCGCTGTGCAGACAATGGACTCTTTTTTTGCACGGGTGGTAGCTGAAACTGCCCAAATGGTAGTCCTGATGGGTGGAAAGACGGTTATCGCCGGAATGCAGCCGAGCGTTGCTATTACAGCCACCCAGCTGGGTTTGACGCTGGGTGGCGCCTTGACGGCTTTGAATGCCGACCTTGCTTTAGATATGATTAGCGACATATTTCAACGGGGGCGATAAACATGAGCGGTGATGCTCATGGAGAAATAACTATTGATAAGGAGATCGACATTATCGTTGTACGTAAGACAGTTCGTGATGCAGCAGCTAAGTTGAACTTCGGTATCACGGACGTTACGCGTATCGTTACTGCGGCGTCTGAACTTGCACGCAACGTTTTTTTATACGCCGGCTCGGGTGTTATGAAGTGGCGTGCCCTCAATTCAAGCGTAGCGGTGGGAATGGAGTTGACCTTCATAGATCACGGCCCTGGTATCGCCGACCTGGAACAGGTGATGCATGAGGGCTATTCCACCAGCGGCGGCCTCGGACTGGGCCTCCCGGGTTCCCGTAGGCTGATGGATGAACTGGAGATCACATCCCAGGTAGGTAAAGGCACCACCGTTATCATCAAGAAGTGGCGAAGGAGATACTAATGATGCCGCTTCCATCTTGTTGTAGAGTTTCGGTCTCCCACTTGAGCGATGCGAACGAGGCGCGACGGCTGGTAAAGGCCATGGCAAGCGAGCTGGGCTTCGGTATGCGGGAAAGCGAGGAGTTTGCCATTGTCGTGAGCGAGCTGGCATCCAATCTGGTTAAGCACGCAACAAGCGGCTGGCTGACGCTGACTCCGCTTGAGGAAGGCGGTCGCTTCGGGATTAAAATAGAATCGCAAGATAACGGACCCGGGATTGCCGACGTTGAGCGGGCAATTACCGATGGCTTCTCAACTACAGGCAGTCTGGGCTATGGTTTGGGCTCGGTCAACCGGCTGATGGACGAATTCGAAATCCAGCCTGCCCCTGACGGTAAAACCGGTACCCAAATCACATGCCTGCGGTGGAGGCGTGAACCTGCCCGGAAAACGGAGCATTGCCCCCTCGCTTTCGGGGTCGCAACCCGTGCTTACCGCAATATGGAATTAAATGGAGACACCTTTGTCGTTAGACGATCGAATAAATTTGCCCTGGTTGCCTTGATTGACGGATTAGGGCACGGACAGTATGCCAAAATTGCGGCCCAGGCCGCCAGGGAATATATAGAAAACCACTACGATCAGCCGCTGGAGGCGCTTTTTCGCGGGGCGGGACGAGCCTGCCGCGCCACCCGGGGAGTGGTGATGGCCCTCGCCAGGTTTGATTGGAAAGCGGAGACTATTTCCTTAACCTTCGCCAGCGTTGGGAATATTGAGGCGAGGGTGTTTGGCAGCCCGGCCCCGATGAATTTCATCGTGCAGCGCGGGGTGGTTGGGCTTAATGCTCCCGATCCGTTTATAACTGGTAGCACATGGAGTTCAGACTATATTCTAGTATTACATACTGATGGCGTCCGGACGAAGTGGTGTTGGAATGACTTTCCGGAGCTGGCTGATTTGCCCGCTTCCCCTGCCGCCCGGCGCCTGCTGCAGGCTCTGGCTAAAGATAATGATGACGCCACTGTCATCGTGGTTAGAAAAAGCTTCACAAATCGGGTGATACCATATGACTGAGATAAAAGTAGAGACATGTTCTTTAAAGAATCAGTTGGAAGAAACGCTGCAGCGAAACCGCCTGCTTCAGGAGGAACTGGATGCAACAAACATCGGCCTGCTTGCTTTGACCATGGAGCTCGAGGAGAAGAACGAGGAAGTCCAGTCTATAACCCAACAACTCTGGCAAGTGGCTAGAATGGTAACGATGGGCGAACTGGCGGCGAGCATCGCTCACGAACTGAATAACCCGCTGGCGACCGTAAGCCTGCGGGTAGAGTCCCTGGCTAACAAGCTCCCCCCTGAGGACCCAAAGCAGAAAGCTTTGCAAATTATCTCTCAGGAAGTCGAACGTATGGGCGCTCTTGTTAAAAAACTGCTCAATTTCAGCCGCCGCGGCCAGCGAAAGGTTACCACGGTTGATGTCTGCCGGGAGATAGAGCATGCCATCGAGCTTATTTATTATCAGCTGCGCAAAAACAGGATCACCGTCAGGCGGGATTATCAGGCCGAGTTGCCGCTGATTCATGCCGACAGCCAGGAGTTGCTGCAACTTTTCCTGAACCTTTTCACCAATGCCAGCGATGCCATGCCGCAGGGTGGAACGCTGACGATCCGGGTATACGAGGGACATACGGATACTGATTGTGTTGCCATTGAGATTGCCGATACCGGTATGGGAATTCAGCCCGATGACCTGGCAAAAGTGATGGACCCCTTTTTTACTACCAAGCCAGTGGGTAAAGGCACTGGGTTGGGCTTATCTATTTGCCGGCACATTGTACGGGAACACCAAGGTTTAATTACCATTGCCAGTGAGGTCGGTAAAGGCGCCACCGTATTTATAAAGCTGCCCATGATTAAGGAAAGCGGACACACTTCTTCGCAAGGGGTGTCCCCGATAAAATAGCAAATATGCTTACTCTATTAAGGTTTCTATTTTATAGTCGCTTGGAGGTGAATTGTAATGGGCATGACAAAATTAGGCCGGGTTTTGGTTGTTGATGATGAAGTAGAACTGATGACTGTCCTTTGTGAAACTCTTAATGAAAGAGAATACGAGGCATTTGGATTTACATCCGGCGCGGATGCCTTAAAAGCTTTACAAGAACAGGATTTCGATCTCATCTTAACCGATCTGATGATGCCCGGTATGAATGGAATTGAGCTATATAGGGAAGCGCTTAAAATTGATCCCAATATGGTTGGGATTATGATGACTGGTCAGGGAACAGTCCAAACAGCAGTGGAGGCGATGAAGGTAGGGGCTTTTGATTTTGTACTAAAACCCTTTAAATTAAACACACTGTTGGCCGTGCTGCTTCGTGCCATGGAAATGAGGCGGCTGAGGAATGAAAACCTGCAGTTATGCGATTCAATGGCGATTTATGATCTTGCCATGGCTGTTTCCTCTTCCCTGGACATTAATGTAATTCTTAATAAGATTGCTGACGCTGTACTTGATCAATGTGAAGCGGATGAGATATCGATCATGCTGCCCACAAGCACAGGGGAAGAACTTTATGTGGCTGTTGCCCGGGGTGATCAGATGGAAATAAAATTGGGGCAGCGTATCCCCATCCATAAAGGGATTGCCGGATGGGTAGCATCCAATCACGAGACCCTGATCATGCAGGGAGCTATCCGCGATCCCCGTTTTGCTCCGATCAAACCCCGCCCGGAGATTAAGTCGTCTATTTCAACACCCTTGCTTGTTGGTGGAAAGTGCGTTGGGGTGTTGAACGTTAATTCAAAAAAAAGAAAATCGTATCTCTTTGGCAAGGTCAAGGCATTGAAAATTTTGGCCGGCACTGCTGCCAGCGCCCTGGAAAACGCCAGGCTTTATGGAGAATTGCAAAAGGCTGAGCAGAAGTACCGCTCCATTTTTGAAAACACCACCGAGGGGATCTTTCAGATTGCCCCTGATGGGCGTTATCTATTCGTTAATCCATCGATGGCGCGTATCCGGGGATATAATCAACCTGAAGAGATGCTTTCGCTTAAGTCAGGTCTGAATTACGAAAGTTTTTTGGGAAGCGAATCAGAAAGGCAAGGCATAGAGCGCCAAATACGCCGCCAGGATGGCGCCGTGATTTGGGTCTCAGAAAATGTCCGGGTTGTGCGTGATGATCAGGGCGATATGCTATACTTTGAAGGCACTATGGAAGACATTACAAAACGCAAAGAGGCCGAAGAAGCGCTGCGGGAGAGCGAGGCGCGATATCGCCGGATCGTAGAAACAGCCGCTGAAGGAATTTGGGTTATAGATAGGAACTGCAGGACGACTTTTATCAACAAAAAGATGGCAGAGATGCTGGGCTGCGCTGTCGAGGAAATGGTTGGAAAGTCTCTGTATGATTTCATCGATAATGAATGGGCTGCAAAAGTCGAGAGTAATATAAAGTTACACCAACAAGGAATTTCAAAGCAATATGAATTCAAGTTCCGCCGCACAGACGGAAAGGAATTATGGGCAATTATATCAATCAATCCCTTTTTTGAACTAAACGGACAATACTCCGGGGCACTGGCAATGGTTACCGATATCACTGAACGCAAGCAGCTTGAAAAAGAAATGGCGCGACTCGACCGGCTGGACCTTATAGGTGAAATGGCGGCCGGGATAGGCCACGAAATCAGGAACCCGATGACTGCTGTCCGTGGTTTTTTGCAGTTGCTGAAAGGGAAAAAGGAGTTTGTCAAACACGGGGAGTACTTCAACCTGATGATCTCAGAGCTTGACAGGGCTAATACCATAATAACCGAGTTTCTATCTTTAGCAAAAAACAAGGCTGTACAATTGAAACCGTCAAATCTAAACACCATCCTTGAATCCATGCTTCCCTTAATCGAGGCGGACGCCTTAGTGACTGACAAATATATCAATTTGGAAACACAGGAACTGCCGGAACTATTGCTGGATGAGAAAGAGATTCGCCAGCTTATTTTGAACCTTGCCCGGAATGGGCTGGAGTCCATGTCCCCCGGTGGGAAGATGAATTTAAGGACATTTGTGGAAGGCGAAGAGGTAGTTTTATCCGTGCAAGATCAGGGGAAAGGTATTGAACCCGGCATCATCGAAAAGATTGGCACTCCTTTTTATACGACCAAAGAAAATGGCACAGGATTAGGGCTGGCAGTATGTTATAAGGTTGCTGACAGGCACAACGCCAAGATAGATTTTGAAACAGGTCAAGCAGGCACTACATTTTTTGTCCGTTTTAAAACAAGCAAAAATTAAAACAAGCAAAAAACGGACTATTAACCACTAAGCCCGAAGATCATCTAGTATTGAAACTGGAGGATTAGCCGGATTATTTTTTGATCGTGAAACCCCGCCCCATGACTTCACTGGCGTCGGATATATAAACAAAGGCGTTGGGGTCGGATTCCGCCACAATTTTTTTCAACTTGGCCAACTCAAACCTGTTGACCACACAGTTGACAATGGTCTTTTCCTCCTGGGTAAAGGCTCCTTTACCGGAAAAATAGGTGACTCCGCGGTGCATCTCGTTAATTATTCTGCTGCCGATTTGCATGGAATGGTTGGACACAATTATTGCCGACTTGCTGGTGTTGAGTCCGGAGATAACGGCATCAGTCACCTTTGACGCTACAAACATGGAAATAATAGTGTAAAGCCCGATGTTGAGAGGGAAAAAAACTAATGACACTGCAATTACCAGCAAGTTGGCCAAAAAACCAACTTCGCCGATCCCCATGTTTTTTCTTTTACGCAGAATGACAGCAATGATGTCGGTTCCTCCGGTGCTGCCGTGGCCCCGGAGCACCAATCCCAACCCGGCGCCGCTCAGCGACCCGCCAAAAACCGCAGCTAAAATCAGGTCAATCTGCGGGGGCCGCGCCAGAGCTTGGGTTGCCGGCTGGAAGAAGGCCAGTGCCAGAGTGCCGGTAAGGCTGTATAGCAGGAAGTGCCGGTTAATTTCTTTAAAGCCCCACCAAAAAATGGGAATATTTAATATGATGATGGTGAGGTAAACCGGTATTTTCAACAGGTAAAAGAACACCAGCGCCAGCCCCGTCACGCCCCCCGCCAGAAAGTTGTTGGGGATTAAAAAGAAGTTGAGGCTCAGCGCTGTCAGCAGGGTTCCGGTAATGATTAACAGCAGATCAAGCAGATCTTCCCTGGCTTTGCGCGATTGAAAATATGCTTTGAGTTTACGGCGCATATTGTTGCTCCAAATTTATCAGTATTGTTTTTCAGGCTGGCGCCTTTGGTTGATGTATTGTACCGCCGCCTGAGCAATTTCCCTTTTGATGTTTTTCAGTACTTCCTCCGGGAGCGGACTGCCGTCTGTCTTTTTAATCCAGGCGGGTATGGCGAAATCGTTATGAGCGGCTTCTCTCTGGTACTGGACTACTCCATCACCAATAAAACTGCCGTCTTCAAAAAGCTGGTAACGTACGATGTAGCTTGGATCAAGTGACAGTTTCCGGTCTATTTCTGTTTTTACCTCAATATGAACAGGATTTACCCGCTGATCCGGCCGATGGTTCTTCATGCTGTTCAAGCCTGTACATCCCCTTTTTGGATTATACTTAGTGTCCCCTGCAGCGCCAAATGAGCCAGTATAAACATGGCGTGCGCCCAGCTCAAAGGCATTACCCAGGCTGGTCCGCCATGGTTTTTATCCACCTGCTCCGGGAGCAGCTGGTGCTGGTTGGCATGTTTATAGGCCCATTCGTAGAGGGCTCCGGCGTGTTTGATGTTCCCGGTCATACAGTGGTAGATGGCCAACCAGAGGGTGGTGAGCAGCCAGGGATTGCTGTCCCGGTAACCGTCCCATTCATAGCGGTGCAGACCGCCCACGTGATGGTTCCAAAGCAGCTCTTCCAGCGAGCGGGCTGTCGCTTGCATCCTCTCATCAAGCGGGTCCAGTAACGCAAAGGGAAAAGCCAAACCCAGAAGAGCCGCATCGGCGCGACCGTCCTCCCCGACCCAAAAAGTCTCGTACAGGCCGGTGGCGTCCCTGCCGCTGAAGGCGCGGCCGCCTTTGCGCCGGGCGTCCTCGAAGGACCCCCGGTCTGTCCTGCGGTTTATCCCCCGTATGAAGCGATTGTAATGGGGGGACCACAGGCGCTTGAGGATGCCCTCCTTGACCTTGGCTGCGGCTTGCCCCCAGCGCTCCATTTCTACCAGCCGGTTTTTAATTCCGGCCAACTCCGAAGCGGCTCTCAACCCGGCATAAACTGACGCAGCCGAATATGTGGCCTGGGCGTGCAGGTCCTCCCAGAGATCATAGCTGGGCGCCGGCAGGCCGTTTTCCTCCAGGTTCCCGGACAGATAAGCCGCCCCGGCAGTCAATGAGGGCCATACCTCTTCGAGAAAGCAGCCGTCGCGGGTCAGCCCGTAGTGGTGCCGGTAACCCCACAAAACGGACCCCACCTGGTCGATTTGTTTGCCCCAGGTAGGAGCCGCACTGCCGTCTGTGAAATAACGCTGCTGCCAGCTGCCGTCTTTTTCCTGCACAGAAGAGGCGAAGTGATAAAACTGTCCCGCCAGATCGTGATATCCCGCCTCGTCCATGGCCGCCGCAATATAAACCGAATCCCTCGGCCAGCAGTAGCCGTAGCCGCCGCTGGCCAGGTAGTAGGGGTCGAATTCCGGGGCAGCGATGGAAGCGCCGGTCTCTTTCGAGGTCAGCAGCTTGATCGCCAGCAGCGACCTTTTATAGGTAGGGTAACCGGCATAGATCCCGCAGGGCTGCATCCTCGGGCCCAACCAACCCTGCCAGTAGCTTACGGTATTATCCAGCCACTCGTTGCCTGGTTTCGCAGTTGCTGCTGTCAGGTGCTCCATGACTGAGTCTTTGCCGTGTCCTGCCGCCAGGTAAAGGGAAAAGGTTTTGGACTGTCCTTGCTGCAAGTCCCCCAAATCCCAGGCCAGACTTCCCGAACTTTCCCGGATATTATCGCTATTCCCCCATAGCAGTCCCCTGGAGGCGTCCTGGTAAGGATCCGAGCCTGTGCCTCGCCTGCCCAGGTGGTATCCGGCCAGGGGATAACCGGCGCCGGCTAATGCCATGTATATATTTCTCCGGTAAAATATCAAGGAGTTATTAGAAGGTTCAAAGTAAGCGCTGTCATAAAGAGGCGACTCCTCTATTTCAAAATTGCAGTAGAGGAGAAATGACACCTTCTCAGATTTTTCCCCATCATTTCTGATTTCATAAAACCTGACCAGGATATCGCGGTCGGGCAGGACGAAATCCCGCTGGATAACTTTGATATAATGGGATACGCTGGACAGGGTTGTTTCCAGAACGTTAGTGTTTTCCAGGTAGCGTTGCGTAGAATCCCATACGTTTAAATGAAACCACCTGGTAAAACTCTCCCCTTCCGTTGCGGCCATCCTCAGGCCGGGCCAAAAGCGGCCCAGATGCTGGGCATATTCGATGTGGGGCCAGAAAAGCTTGAAGATCTCCCCGTTTTTACGTACGGAGGCCAGCATGCTTGAATTACCTATGATAGCCTCAGGCATTTCAGGCTGGAACCTGGTTGAAATATTTTCCACCACCATTTTCACTGTAATCTTAAAATGAACGCGGAGCGCTTCCCCCCCAAAAAAATTGGGGCCGAATTAAATGTCAAAGGTCATTGTTAACTGGTTCTCGAAAAGCCTTTGGGGTAGTGGGCTTGGGGTTATCCTCCGCTCTCTTCACTCGCACCTTTAGTATGCGCTTTTCAACAAACTTAATTTATCGGATTTTTATGTCAATCTGCTAGGGTTAGCGGGTACCCGGTTATGATAGCGACTGTAGAAGCTCATTGTGGATCAAGCCGTTGGAAGCTGCGATGGAAAGATACCTGCGGAGCGCCAGGGGATTACCGGACAGGTCCGTTACCCTTCCCCCGGCTTCCTCTACCAGCAGAGAACCGGCGGCTACATCCCAGGGCATTAAAGTATTTTCCCAGAAACCGGTCAGGCGGCCGCAGGAAATATAGGCCAGTTCAAGGGCGGCTGACCCCAGAGCGCGCAGGTTGCTGCAACTGGCGATGACTCTCTGGTAGTTGATCCCCGCCAGCCGCTCACCATAGTTTTTATCCGATGGGTAGCCGGTGACCAGCAGGGCGTCACTTAAATTTTTTCGTGTCTCATCCACCCGTACCGGTCTGCCGTTTAGAAAAGTCCCCCTGCCTGATTCGGCGGTGAAGAGCTCGCTGCGCAACGGGTCGTAGACCACCCCAACTGTCAGCCTTCCCAGGCAGCTCAGGCCTATTGACACACAGAAAAAAGGAACACTGTAAACAAAATTAGTGGTCCCGTCCAGCGGGTCCACATACCAGGTGCAGCCTTCACCCTGCTCCCGGTCTCCCTTGTCATTTTCTTCGCCGATGACGGTATGTGACGGAAATTTTGCCCGCAGGCCTGTTGTAATCAGGTCTTCAACCTGACGGTCGACCTCTGTGACCAGGTCGGACGGTCCGGACTTGCAACCCCTCCCAAAATTACCCCCGTAACGTTCCCTGATGATATCCCCGGCCTGTTGTGCCAGTGTGACGGCAGTTTCGAGATAAACAGTGTTTTCCATGGTTGCTCCTTCTATTTTTGTGTTATCCCCTGAAAATAAGTGTTCAGCATACGAAGCGATACCCAACAAATGTGGGTGCGAATTCATTATGAAAATAGTTTTGCAGCCCAATATAAATTTGAGTGTATCGCAAGGGTAAAAGTCATTGTTCACTGGTTCTCGAAAAGCCTTTGGGGTAGTGTGCTTGGGGTTATCCTCCGCTCTCTTCGCAATTCTCCATTTGTATGATAAGTACATCATATCCACCGCATCTACAGACAACCATCCGGTAGCTACGCGCTATTTAAGCTTTACTGCAAGCAACGCACCCAGGCGCAGGCTTATACTGCATCTCTTACCGGTCAGTCGTAGGGCGTAGGCTTATACTGACTTGTATCTGGGTCAGNCGTAGGGTGTAAGGTTATTAAAAAAGGTAGGGGAATGATCCCCTGCTAATATTTTTACGCCTTACGCCTATTTTTAGCCCCAAGCCCGCAAGTCAAGCCTTTTCGAGCAATATTCTTGAGACAGGTGAGGCAAATGGCGTGAAATATGTCTCCCCATTGTAACTCTCCATTGTACATTTTCATTGGTATTATGTGATTAAAACCAAGGTTGGTTCATTCGAACATGGCCCCAGAGGAATGCAGTATACAAAGGGCTTAGTAGATTTCCCTTAAACTGCTTAACAGTTTTGTGTGATTAAATCGCATTTCATCTTCTGATGGTGCTGCGACAAGCGTCATAGGCAACTGCCCTTAAAAAACAGTGCTTGGGTTATAAAAAAATGAAACCAGCATTTTCATTATAGTAACATATTTCCCATAAGAAATTTTACCAAAAGTATAAATGGTTTATCAGTTAAAGCCTAGTTCCCAGCAAACAGCCACTCGCCGCTTCTTTGCAGCAGCCTGGCGCAGGTCAGCACAAAAAAGGCGGCTTCAGCGCAGAACCAGTTGCCGGATTTGGTGGCGATATACTCCTCACGGACATAGCGAAGTTTTTCGTAAGCCCTTTTATAGTCGCCGTGCAGGGAGGCGCAGTAGCCCAGGATCACCCAGGGATAATCAGGGGGCTTGATTGTTAACCAGTCCGGGTGGTTGCTGTTGAACAATTCGTACAAATTGGTTCCCCGATCCGAACCCGGTTCAATTAAGCCGTACAGCGCCGGAAAGAGCTGGCAGGTGGCGTCGGGGTAGAATTTTTTTAAATTGACTCCCGGCCGCAGCCACCAGCTGGTTTTACTCGGATAGTAGCAGGTCTTCCGTGCATCCCACAAAGACTTTTCGATACCCGTGGCGACAGCTTTGGCCCTGGCATCAAAAAATGAAGCTTCCCGGTCGCCGAGGTAGTCCAAAAGCCCGGCGAAATCAGCCAACCCCCTGTACACCTCGCAGTTGTCCATCAGGTATTTGACCCGGTACTTGGCCAGAGCAAAGGTCAGGCCGTCCCGGTCAGTCAGGTTGACGATGCAGTTGGCCACTTTTTTCAGGGCCGGTAGGTTTTTTCTCACCCAATTGGTCTTACGGGTACGTTCGTGGTAAGTCGCCACCAGGGAGAGATAGGAGCCGGCGTAAGCGTCCTCGGAATCCGGGCTGGCCTTTTTGGCATTTAAATCTTCGTCATAGTGGTAGTCCTTGATCGTACCGTCATCTTCCAGGTTGGCCAGGTACCAGTTGAGGTAGCGTTCTACCAGTAGGTGGGCGTTAACGTCCTCCAGCAGGGCCATAGCTGCAAAATTGGCAAAATAGGGCATCACCCAACCCTGGTCCGGGTACCTGCCGATAGCTCCGTCGGCGCTGCTGCCGGGGCTCAAAATCTGGCAGCTTTTCAGCCAAGCTACCTGGGACGCCATGTTGTTTTTGAGCGCCCGGATAATTTCCGACATATTACTGTAAGACATCTTTAGACACTCCATGAAGTAATTTTATTACATAGTATGGGTTGGATAATATTTTAGTTTCGGCAACGCGAAGGAAAGTGAGAAATGGTTGCAGAATATTCTTCCCCGGAGGGAAAAATAAAGATATGTTGAATAGACAAATACTCACTCAATTTTCGCATGCCCTGCATGCGGCAAAAGGCCTGACTCTATACCGGGGTATTATGGAAGACCCGGTCTGCCGGGCCATGGTAGTTTTCCTTGAAAAGGTGACCGGCCAGGCCCCGATGGAACAAATCCTGGACACTTACGGTGAGATATTTCGCCTGCTGTCTGCAAAAGCCGTCTTAGCGGGGGAGAAGCCTGTCGGAGATGCCTGGCAGGACCACTTGCTTAACCTGATCTTGTACCAGGACAACCCTTTTAGTGAAGCAGCGGCTTCAGTTCCTTACGGGCAACTGGGCCGTTCCCTCAAACAGGCAGCGGCGTGGGATCTCAACAAGCTGCAGGTTTTACACAGGGTTGAAGCCGGAGCTGCTCTAGCGTCACTATTAAAGATGGAGGAAGAATCCTTAGCCGGCCAATTGCCGGTGTGGGATGCCCTCCATATCCCTTTTGGCAGCGAAACAGGCAGGGACGGCAGGCCAAAAGCAAGGGAATTGAAAGAACTGCTTAGCGGAAGGGGTAACTGGAGCGCTTGTCTCGAAGCTCTGGCGGACTATTACAGTTGCGCAGGGTCAGGTATTTTCGGCAGG
Source organism: Pelotomaculum sp. FP (assembly GCF_004369245.1). Taxonomy (NCBI): domain Bacteria; kingdom Bacillati; phylum Bacillota; class Clostridia; order Eubacteriales; family Desulfotomaculaceae; genus Pelotomaculum; species Pelotomaculum sp. FP. The sequence goes on from NZ_QFGB01000016.1 coordinate 72,820, forward strand.
TATGGGGCATTTCGTTGGGTAAGCCGCTATGAACACCTGGAAGGTATTGATGAGCCCGATCCGGTGCGGCTGGAGAAACTGATTGGGTACCGGTCTCAGCGTCAGGAAGTGGTGGATAACACCGAAAAATTTCTTGCAGGACTTCCGGCGAATAATATTTTACTTTACGGCGATCGTGGTACCGGTAAATCTTCCACGGTAAAGGCTTTGCTGAACCGTTACCAGGCAAGGGGCCTTCGTCTCATTGAGGTTCCCAAAAGCGCCCTGGGCGATTACCCGTTAATCATAAGAAAACTTAGAGGGAAGCCCCAGCGCTTCATCCTTTTCGTTGACGACCTTTCTTTTGAGGATTCAGAGGTCGAATACAAGGAGCTTAAAGCGGTTTTGGAAGGCGGGCTGGAGGTACGCCCGGCCAACGTACTGATTTACGCTACCTCCAACAGAAGACACCTGGTCAGGGAACATTTTTCCGACCGTGGACCAGCCGGTGACGGGGATGGAGATCTCCGAACAGGGGATACTGTGCAGGAGAAACTTTCCCTCGCAGACAGGTTTGGCATCACGGTTCTTTTTGTCATGCCCGACCGCTCACTCTACCTCGATATTGTACGGGGATTGGCTGAACAAAGGGGTATTGATATACCCGGCTCTGAACTCGAGAAAAAAGCTCTGCTCTGGGAGACCTGGCACAACGGGCGTTCCGGCCGTACCGCCAGGCAGTTCATCGATGATCTCAGTGGTGAGCTTGGTAGACAAAAAAAACAATAAGTTTTTCATAAATACATCAATAAGTTTTTTCTAAGAAAAGGGAATTGGTATCATGTTGCTGAATAAGATTAAACAGTACAAGTAATACTAAAAGTCTTCAAGCAATACACTTATACCAGCAATCTGCCAGAGATGGCGCCTGTCGCCGGAGTGGCAAGCCCATGTAAAAATATCATACAAGGGGGAATTCTAATGAACAGTCCTCGCTTTCTGTTAATCCTGTTTGCATTGGCCTTTCTTGCCATGCAGACCATAAGCTTCATGTCAACTTTGACCAAACATGAGGACAGGGTGGTTAAACTTGAAAAGCAGGCCGTTCAGTTTGAAACCAAGGGCACTTACATCGACCTGAAGATGAACCCGGCTGTGGAATTAAAGAAGGAAGAAGACAGGTTTAAAGCTGAAACTGTGAATTATGTCATCAAAGTGCTTGTTATTTCAGGGGCAACGGTTTTTGTCCTTGTCTTGATGAAACGGGTGCAAGAAAGCGGCTGATTTCAACCTTACAGAATTATAGATGACTCTAAGATTGAATGCTGAAAGCAGTAATTCACTCGCACAAAGGCACCAGAGGAAATGCAGTATGTTCCTACGTCCTACGCCTAACGGCTTACGACCACTTGCAGGGGTAGACGTACTATAGGCGCCAATAAAATTCACACCAATATAACCCTTCGAGACAGGGGTTATTTTTATTATTTTAGGTATAAATTTCTTAGGTCAATGCAGAATAATAATCATGATCTAAATTATTTTTAAGGGAGGTTCGACATGAAATTCGGAACACATGAAGCTATGGAGGTCCATGAGGTATTAAGCGAGAATACCTGTATGATTGACCATTACGCCATGTACCTGAACCAGTGCCAGGATCCTGAATTACGGAGGGTCTTGGAACGCCAGCAACGCCACATGGTTGATACGTATAATACCATGGTAAACGTAATGCAGGGACAGGGTATTGATGTATCCGGGGCTCCCCGCATTACCATGGGTTCAACAACCAGAATGGCAGGGGAAAACCAGCCTGATTATGGTATGCAGCAGGCTGCGCCGGTAATGCCCAAGCCGGAAGCCAAAACCCTGAGTGACCGTGCCATCTCCATGGGCGCCCTGGTATTTCACAAATGCGGAGCTATACGCAGCACCAGCGCCGCCCTGGAGTGCGCCAACCCGAACCTGCGCAACATGCTCGCTACAGCGGCCCGCTCCTGTATGGAGATGTCCTATGAAATCTTCCAGTACATGAATCAAAAAGGTTGGTACCCGGTGCCTGCGATGCCGGAGAGTGTGATGAACCAGATGCAGCAGACCTACCAGCCAACTATGGTGGGGCAGGGAGGACAGACCGGTTACGGGGTGCAGATGAGTCCTGGGGGGCAGACAGGAAAGGCCGGCCAAATGGGTCAGATCAATCCATACGGGCACTGATATCGAGTCCTGCATGAAATAGGCCCCACTTTCTGTGGGGCCGCACCTTTTTTTGCTGGTTTTATTTTAGTTCCACATGCCGCTAGCGCGGCGCTGGCAGAGAATGAAAACTTAGCGATGCCACATCCACATTTGTTGGGCTAAAAACATTAGCGCTGCCGCCACCAGGGAAACACAAGCGAGTAATCTGGTGCGGCGGCCATGTTTTGCAGCCAGCAGGGCAACCTTTTCTTCCAGATCAGTTACCCGTGCGCTTAAGTCCCTAATTTCACAGTTAACGAGTTCCACCCGGTCCTCGGCCGGTTCCACTAATTTCTTCTGGATGGAAGTATATGCTTGCCGTTAAAAAAAACGAGGTACGCGTCACTTTGACGGATCAGGCCGGAGGCCTTTGGGTAATGGTATTTTTGAATCCAGTCGAGACCCGGCGTGTCAAGGAAATCCGCAAGCCTCAAAAACTCCGAGGGGTGCTCAACCACCACCTGCTCAATACGAAAGGCGTTCTCCGGGCCCAAGACCTTCCTGAACTGCTCCCGGCCGGATCGTTCGGAAAGATTGAACTCAGAAGACCAGGCCTCCTTAAAGGTGACCCTGACCTGGTCCAGGAAGGGGTTTCGCTTATTTGCCTTCTGGGAAATCAACCTGAATACGCCCGGTATCCTGCTGCTGTTGGCTGCCGTCCTGGCGAAAGCCCCGGCCGCAAAATGTTCTTTCACCCGCTGTATCCGCTTAAGGACCTCCTGCCTGTCAAGGAGCCGGAAGAAGCCTCCGTCTGCGCACTCGACTGAAGCTACAGCGTCGTTGCCGGGAGCAAGCCATCTCTCCAGCGCCTGTAGCTGTTCCCTGTAGATCCCGACCTTCTCACCCACCTGTTCGCAACTATTCAGGGTGATTTGCAGAGGAAAGTGGACGGTGGCTTTTTTTTCAGGGCCGTAAGTTATCCTGGTAACTGCTGTGGTTGTAGGCCCGTCCGCAGCGGGAAGGATGTCTTCCTTCAGCAGGGCGTTAAAAAAGGTTGTTTTCCCGGTGGAAAAACCGCCCCAGGCCGCCGCCGAAAAACGCTTCGACTGGATTTCACGGGCTATTATTTCAACCGCAGGCAGGTCTATTAACCCTTCAGTAGTTTTTTGAGCCAGTAAATCAGCAGTCAAGGCCAGCAGCCTTTTTTTGTTTTCCTTCATACTGGTTGTTTTGGGGCGGTAGATGTGTCCTTCGGGTTTTTTGTGCCCGGCGCCCAGGTTCTCGAGATTGGCAGTTTTCAAGGTATGCTCAAGCTCACCTGCGACTGCGGGGAGAGACTGCAGCAGTTTTCCGGTTTCAAGGATAACCCGTGAGGTTTCCTTAACTCTCCAGAATTCTGAGAGAAAAGCTGTCTCTTCCTTAATCTTGACGACTTTTGAAATACGCCCCGGCAGTTCATGATCCAGCTTCTTCAGGCGTCCGTATGCCCGCCGGCAGGTATCCCGGGCCAGTTCCACCTGTAAAAACAGGTTGACGGCCTCAATACTGGCGTGGTCATGCGTGTTGATGGTGTAACATCTGACCGAGCTCAGAAAAATCTCCCGCAGTATGGTCCGGGTTGTCTCTAAAGACGAACCGTCGCATAAGCCGTGGTTGCAGTTCAACCAGAAGGAGAGCTTGTTTATGTCCTTCTTTTTCCAAATATCAGCCAGCTTGTACAAGAACAGGCGGTTAAAATCCTCCATACCGCGCTGGTGAAAAAGGTAGATAACCTGGTCGGCCTCTATCGCCGCCTGTTCAGCGAGAAGCCCGGCGCCACGTGCTCCGTCAATGCCGGGAGTATCAAGCAGGCGGCATTTTTTTAAAAGCGGAGAGATATGCTCTATGGTAACCCTGCCTGCGGGAGTTTTTAACCCGCTCCCCAGGAAAGAGCGAAGCTGGTCCATATTTTGAAAAGGCAAGTTTTGCTTGACTCCGGTATAACTGGCCCTAAAGGTATGACCGTAGTCAAGGGCTACCAGACAATTGGTGGTCGGGACAACTCCCACCGGGCTGACCTCCGCTCCCAGCAGGCCGTTAACAAGGGTGGATTTGCCGGAATTGAATGACCCGAGGACTGCGACGCAAGGCTTTGCAGTCTGGTCCAGCAGCTCATATAAATCCTCCACCCCCCGGATAAACCGGTTCACCTGACCCATGAACGACCAACCTCCCCTGTCAAAGCCAGGTATTTATTGCTTATGTTTCTATATATTAACGTTGCAGGGCTTTTATGCCCGGCATAATTACTTATAATTACGCTCTTGCGAGTGATAAAATAAACGTAGCAGGGGTTGTCAAAGAAAAAAGGGGTATGACTATAATGGAGCCTGGCTCAGAAAATTATTTAACTACAGCGCAGGCGGCTGATCTCCTAAACATAACGCCAGCTGCGGTGCGCCGTTTGGTCCGCGAGGGGCTTCTCGAAGTCAAACATACGAGGCGCTATAAGTTTGGGGCGGACCAGTCTTTTGACCGCGCAGCGGTGGAAAAGCTGCTGCCCAGGATCCCTGAGTTTAAGAGAAAGTGGCATGCTGAGGAGGACCTTCGCCTGGGCGCCAAAAAGGCTGCCTTCAAACGCCTGGAAGACCAGAAAAAAACCCGCGCCTACCAGAGTTTCAAGGAACGTTTTCTGCTTTCACTGGACGACTACCCGGAAAGAGTGGCTTTGCTGCTCAGGACCTCGTTCTTTTTGTACCACCTGAACCACTATGCCAAGGGTGGAGAAGAATACCTGTATGACTTAAAAGAAGAGACCCTGAAGAAGATGAGCGAGAAATTCACTTCCCTGGAGGGTCTGGAGGTTATCCTGGTGGAGGGCGGGGAAAAAATATATTTATGTGAAACGTGCCGGTTGAAGGCCCGGTCTATGGGGCTGGACTATGTCAAGTATAAAAGTGTGCAGGGCGGGTGCCCCCGTTGCAGAAAAGAAAGCGAT
>NZ_QFGB01000017.1:0-77036 GCF_004369245.1 Pelotomaculum sp. FP
ACATTTTTTGACCTCCAAAGTGCAAGCTTTTTGCATATTTTAGCTTGTTTTCCTTGGATAATAATTCGACAAAAGTACCCTCAATCCCTTGGTATTACTGGAATTTTTGGCTATTCAGCAAGCCCTATTTAGATACACATTATTTTACGATTAATCCTAATAACTTGGCTAACTCTGATGCTTGATAGGCACTCACAATAGCTCCTTTCAATTCCCCACCAGATACAACCATTCCATCTATGTGGCTTCGGGTAAAGTCTATACCTTTAAGAGGGGTTCTGAAAAAGCTTGTATTTATAAAACTTACATCAGCCAATTCTAAATTTGTTAACTTGCATTCTGAAAAGTTGCCATTTCCCATTTCACTTTCTAAAATACTTACATTACTTAATATTGAGGTATCAAAGTTTGCATATCCAAAATTGCTATTAAAAATTGATATATGTTGCAATTTACTGTTTAGCCAGTTTACGCCCACTGCTTTGCACGAAACATATTGACATCTGTTAAAATATCCATCGCTAAATTTACTATTTGATATGTCACAAGACTTAAATATTACATCTACAAAATCTGATTTCGAAAATAAACAATCATAAAATTTGCAGTTCTCAAAAACGACTTCCTTAAAACATACTCTGGATAAATCAGTATCACTGAGTGAAACTCCTTTAATATGTTTTCCGGAAATATCATTTTCTTCTGCTTTAGATCTAATTAAAGGCAATAAATCCTCAAGAATATCAGGTTCTGTTGATATGTTGGGTTTCATGATTTTCATTTTATTTATTCTCGAAATAATTTTCTATTTGCCATAGGCCTTGTCGTAATCATATGGAATTAAAGTTCTCTTACCAGCTGAATAATAGGTTCTAAAGCACTTAACTTCTTCTTATCAGTTTCGATGCTTTCCACTAAACTCAATCCGATTGCATCCCATCGTTCCATAATATCTTGTAAAACCGACCTAAGCTGTTTTATTCGTACGCCATTTTCAGTTGGACATTTTACACCGGCAAACTCAACAGGATCAAGCACATCAAGATCAATATGTATATACACTTTTTCAAATTGCTTAAACTGCGATACCAACTTTTCAGGCATACTTTCCATTAATTCACTGACAGCTATTACCGGAATACCTGTTTCTTTAATGTATTCTCTCTCTGGGGGGTCCAAATCCCTAACCCCCAGGAGCGCAATATCTTGCAAGGAGATGGATGGAACCGGCAATTGTAAGCCAAATCCTCTTCCGCCTTCAAGCAGACAACGTAATGCCATACCATGGAATAACTTACTTGGGGAACTATCCGGCGTATTTAAATCCCCATGAGCATCAAACCAAAATATCCCCAGTGGCCCATGCGTTGCACGGAGGTAACTGATTACAGCTACTTCCACATCGCAGCCGCCTCCTATTGTTGCTATGTGAGAGGGATTTAAATCCTGCAGTATTTTATACGAGTTTGATAGTTGTTTATCAATCTGCTTTAATCCAATAATCCCGTTGTGTTTTGTTACCTCTCCTGGTCTGTCAACCGGAACCTCAATAGAAGGCATTTGAGGTGAAAAGTAACTCCAAAGTGCAACTGTACCTTCATAAAGTTCAGGTGAATATCCAGCCCCCTGCCATTGCGGGTAGAAAAGGGCCACTTTTTTGGGTGAATTATCCCTTGTCATAAGTACTCCTAATAGACATTTTTTTCATAACACTCTGCCCCAAAACAACGAATATGTAAAGAATCCATAGTACCCGGGCATATTCAGGATTAAGTCCGGTGAATTATCCCTGCAAAGACGCTGATATTCTAATTGATCTTCCTCCAACAATTCCGGATTATCTTCCCCCCAACGCATTTCAAAAAGATCTACCAAGGCTTTTCGCATTTCCTGACTTAAAGGAGGGTTAATATCACTCACAAAAGTTTGTGCCCTAGTTTCACTCAAACCTGCCTGTTTAAACCATTCCAGTGCACGCATACTATGTAACTCCGGTTTCATTTTCTCATCAAAAGGAGCTATCCCTAAAGAAGTTGCATTCAACCGAGCCTCTAAAACCGGGTATCCGGGAAGTAGCATTTGCGAAGACCAGTTTAGGATGTATATGATACCCCCTGGCTTCACAGTCCTGGCAAGCTCTTTCAGTAGTAAAACAGGATCTATTTTTAGATAGCCAACGAGATCCATGCTAAAAGCCCAGTCAAATAAATTTTCATTAAATGGAAGTTTTCTTATATCACCCCTTATAAAAGAAACTCTTTCCGTCAGGCCTGTCTTTGATGCCAAAGAGCGTCCTTTTGCTAAAAATTTTTCTTCAATATCAAGACCGGTAACATGACCACGAACCCCTGCTGCTTCTGCTAGCATCAAAGTATAGAAACCAGTTCCGCATCCTGCATCCAGCCCCTTGCTCTCAGGAGGAATCTGCAGTGTATCTACTATAGCTCTTATAACAGATTCCCGCAATATATTAGATAACTCCAGCCTTTTAAGATATTTTTCTGCATTAGACATTTATTCATCACCAACCACCAAATATATTAAACACGCTATTGTTTTATTCGCCAATTATGAATAATAGGTAGTCAGATCTATCACTTTCAACAATCATCATGCATAAACACTATTTATTTTTATTGTGTCTCCGGATTGTAGTATTGAAATAGGTAAATTAATTACCTTACTTATTAAATACTTATCACATCATCCTTGTACTGTGCCGTGGGCAGGGTAGTTTTCCCCTTGCTTGGTTTGTCGCTAAATATAAATGTTGCATAATAGTTTATTTAAGGTTATGTTCATATGCGCGCATATCAGGTTTTACAAAGTACTTGCTAATTACAATGCAAGCCAAAAAGAATATCGCCACATCTATACCGCTTCGCAAAAGCATCTGTGACATGATACCACTAAGAATCAACCCCATAAAGCTATTAAACATTATCCAGTTTACTCCTATAGTTAGTACAGCAAGTTTGATTGACAGTAATAATTTGTTCTGTTCTTTGGCTAATACTGGATATAAAAGCACATAACAACATCCCAGCACAATGCCAAATAATATTGTCCATATATAACACGGAATAGTATATGTATTGCAATTGCTCGTTATTATACCTGTTTCATAGCCAATTAACCGCTCAGTCAAAAAAGCAACCGTAATTAAGGCAACCGCTTTGATTTTTTCTGTTATGCTTAAGGTTTGAACAGGTAAACAAGCTTTCGCATTGCCTAATGTAAAATAAGCGACTGTCACACATAGTAGTAGTGCGGGTATTGCATCGCCCACGCCCATGAAAAATTGATAGCTAACGAATGCAAACCCCCATTCTCTAAAAGGAGAGACCTCAACAACTACTTCCTGCATTCCAAAGAAATAAAGGATTGCAAAGGCTAACCCAAAACGAGTTCCAACTTGCAGTTTGGGAACATTTGACTGCTTTCCAAAATATCGCATTACAACGACACAGTGTGTAAATAGCAAAACAAAGTAGGAAGCCGCAACTACAGGAAATCCAAAAAGCTTGACAAATACGCTATCAAAATTCTCTGGATTTACCCCAGCGGGCAAAACAGCATGAACTATTATCGTAATGCATGCTGCAAGTATAATAGCCAGTATATTTACTATAATTGCCTTATTTACACTGGCGACCTTTTCTACCATCACACATCACAATCCCTTATTAAATATGCGATTATGCTCATAAGCTGATCGACAAGTTGGAAGCTATTTTTTGTTAGGTTTTCGCTTGACATATCTTGTTTTCACTCAAGTTTGAAACTTTAAGGCGGTTTTTGCCCCTTTCGAGCCCGCAAGCCCAGTAAAATCAAGAGGTCGTTCCTGAAATTTTCAAATTTTTGCTGCCACGTTTTGCAAATATTATCTTCCTTATTCTGCACTAATATGGTATAATATAGGTGCCATGTATGCGAGAACTAAAACATTTACAAATAAAGATGGTTCTAAAAGAACCTACATACAGATTGTCGAATCCGTTCGTGAGAACGATAAGGTACGTCAGAAGGTCCTATTGAACATGGGCCGCATCGAAGACCTGAAAGATGGGGATATAGACCGCCTGATCGCTAGCCTGGCCAAGTTCTCCGAGAAAAAGTGGATCCAGTCCGAGGCTCAAAAATTACTGGTTCACAACGCCAAAGAGTGGGGACTCGAATTCATCTTTCGTCATCTCTGGGACAAGCTTCACCTGGATGCTATCTTGCAGCAGTCTTTCTCCAGCGCCTATACCTCCGAACAACTTGCCGAGGCTGTTTATGCTATGGTGCTCAATAGAATCAGCGACCCACTTTCCAAGCGTGGCGTGAACCATTGGATTAATGAGGTGTACCGGCCGGCTTTTTCAAACTTGGAGCTGCACCATTTTTACCGCTCCCTCGATCTGCTTGCCGAACACAAGGAAAGCATCGAGCTTGAGCTCTTTAATCGTACTCAAACCTACTTTGACTTAAAGGTGGACATGATTTTCTGGGATACCACCTCTACATATTTCGAAGGAAAAGGCCCTGCTGAACTAGCTCATTATGGTTATTCCAAAGACCACCGTCCGGATCGGGTCCAGGTAATGATTGGCGTCGTGATGACTCAGACGGGTATTCCTATCGCCCACGAGGTATTCCCAGGCAACACCGCTGACTCTGTAACATTCAGGCAAATCATTGCTGACCTGCGCAAACGTTTTAACTTAGGTCGGGTGGTCTTTGTCGGAGACCGGGGCATGGTAAGTAAAGAAATCTTGGATGAGTTGGACCGGAACCACATTGAATATATCGTCGGCATGCGCATGCGCAAAGCCAAAGAAGTCGACGAGGTACTTAAAACAGGCGGCAAATACAAAGTTGTACGGGATAAACTTAGAGTTAAAGAAGTCTGGTGCGATGCCAACCGCTATATTATCTGTTACAACCCTCTACAGGCTGAGTACGACAAAAAAGCCCGGGAGGAAATGGTAGCAAAGCTGGAAAGCCAGATTAAAAGCTATGGGGTCAAGTCACTGGTCGGCAATAGCGGTTACCGCCGCTACCTGTTGCTGGATAAAGACGCCGTCGTTGGTATTAACCAGCGACTCCTTAAAAAAGAAGCCCGCTATGACGGTAAGTATGTGCTTCGCACCAACTCTCAGCTTGACACGGCAGAGGTAGCCCTGGCCTACAAGGACCTATGGCGGGTGGAACGGGCTTTCCGGGAGATTAAATCCAGTCTGGATTTACGACCGGTTTATCACTGGAAAGACAGCCGGGTACGTGGTCACATTATGGTTTGTTTCCTGGCCCTGGTACTGGAATCAGCCCTGCGAAGAAAGCTTCTTGAGAAAAATATTGAAGTCGAGTACCTTTATTTGTTACGTGATTTGCAGCAGCTAAGGGCTGTTGAGATGACTATCGGAGAGGACCGGTACTTGTGCCGTACTGAATTGGTTGGTAAGGCTAATGAAGCTTTTAGAGCGTTAAGCATTCGCCCGCCTATGCAAATCATGAAGTTGAAGAACAAAAACAAACCTTCGAAAGAACCCGAAAAACCAGAATATATTGACCTAACGCTCTTTCCTGAAACGGAAGGAGTGTAGTGGTACGTCTGTTTATATTGTCCTCAAACCCTTGGTATTAGGGGATTTCTAAATTTAAAGTGTCAAACTTGAGTTTCAATCAATCCGGATGAAGTGAAATATTGCTCAATATTCTTAATTTTCGACAGTAATTTAGTAGATCCTGCATATTAGTCTAAAATAATCCACAGATATAAAAACATTCTCCCGTCTATGCTATTTAACGAGTTTCGGAATAAACCAAGACAAACGATAAGACGGCCTCCAGCGTAAAAAACCCACCTCATCTATGTAAAAATTTTTAACAAAGATGACGTGGGTTGTAAATTTGATGACGTCTAATAGCCGGCAAAACAATAAAATTGGAATATGTCTACAAAAAATTATAGTATTTTATCCACATCTCCTGGACCTATATGTATTGTATAAGATAACTGCTTCGGTTTTTTGACCCATGCAATATTCATTGTATGAAATTTCCACTACTCTTATTGTCCCTGTTTTTTCACCCTTTCTTTTCACTCCCGGCATTCTGTTGCCCGCGGTGAAAGCGTCTACACAATTCTCTGCTTCTACATAGCGGGCTACTTCAAGTGAATTCTTATTCCCCAGGTGTCCATAGTCAAGCAGGATTTTAAAGTAGCGTTTTTTCAAAACAATCTTCCTTTCTTTAACATCATTTTGTCCTATCTGTTCAGTTCATGCGTTATACTTATCCGAGTATTACGCACCCAAAAAAATACTATCCCTTATTTTCTTTATTATTAAAATGCTTGGTATATAGCATTTCTAAAGTATTTTCTACTTCCTCCCGTAGAGCCCTGTACTGTTGCATCAGTCGAAGGGCTTGGGAAGTCACTTCCGAACCTCCGCCGGAAGAACCGCCCGCTTTACATTTCAGCAGGGGAAAACCTAATCTGTCTTCCATGGAACGTATCAACCGCCACGCTTTATTATAAGACATGCCAATCTCGGCTGCCGCTTTGCTCAAAGAACCTGTCTGTTCAACTCGCAATAGCAAGTCATATGGCCCATCGCCAAAAACCTTCCCGTTATTATCTAACCAAATCTTATAAGCAAGGCGCACTTAGTTTTCATCTCCCAAAAAATCGGCACATCGCTATACTAATACTAGTATAGCGTGTTTAAAACAATATGTCTACCTTTTTCCAAAATTAAAGGCATAGCATTCTGTATGTTTTCCTTTGGTGATGCAAATAAAAACCCCAGAAATGTTCAATGTTTACTGAGCTTCCGGTAAACCGTATAAACAAGTGATACCACAAAATATAATGGAATAATAATCGTTGCAACAATAAAGAAGAAAGCTTCGTCGCCGTTATTCTTAGTAAAGAATGAGTAGAATAAGGCATATATCGCATTATGCAGAAATACCGAGCTATCCAGGCCCCAATAATCCAGAGCAATCTTTTAAAGGTCAAAAGCAAGTATTTATCAGCCTTCATACAAATCAATCACCACCTTTTTGCAATTTTTGCATAGATATGCTTCCTTTCCCGTACCATTTAAACCAAACGGAGCTATTGAGACATCACCTTTGTCTATATTGGGCTTAAAGAAAAGCCTTCTTTTGTAATTAGACCAAAAAATCTCTCTTGCACTTTGTATTGCTCCCTTTTCCATCTCATTTTCACAATACGGGCACTTCATCCCAAAAACCTTCTTTAAAAAATGTGCTCAGCCGCAACACTACATCCTGACTTATTGCTTTTTCTTTCTTTCCTCCGAAAGGAGCAGGCTCCCTCTCTTTATTACTCCCATACCGTACTTGTCTTTCAACTTATCAACCACCCTGCTGACCTTTTCATCCTTTTCTTGAAACAAAGACAGCTGTTCATAAGAATCCAGGTTTGATACTTGTACACCGACCAACCTCCAGGGTGGCTGGCCGCAGTTGGTCACAAAAAGTTCCCGCGCTACCTTGTAAATGGCTCCATCACCTTCTACAGCAGCAGATAACGACTGTGATCTGGTAATAGTACTGAAATCAGCAGAACGGATCTTTACTGTGACCGTCCGTGCCTTTAGCCCTTTATGGCGAAGCCTGTAGCCAACTTGTCCGGCTAAATCCATAAGCGTTGTTAATACTGCGTCTTGGTCGTAGACATCTTTTGGGAAAGTAGTCTCTTCGCCAATTGACTTGATTTCCCGTTCGGCCTGAATCTCCCGGATGTCATTTCCATTGGCACGCTGGTGCAGCATTACCCCAACAGCAGCGCCAAACATTTTAATCAATTCACGTTCAGGAAACTTCGCTAATTGGCAGATTGTCTTAACCCCAATTCGATTGAGCTTTTCTTTTGTTTGGGGCCCAATCCCGTGAAGTTTACTTACCGGCATCGGCCAAATAATTTTTGGCATATCCTCTTTTGCCACCCGGTAAAGTCCATCCGGCTTGGCCAGCTCACAGGCCATTTTAGCCAGCAGTTTGTTAACGGATATACCAACGGAAACGGGAAGGCCCAGTTCCCGCCTTACTGCCTCACGTATTTTTCGGGCTGTTTCCAACCCTACCCCTGAAGGTACAGCAAGATACGCTTCATCTATTGAAACCTTCTCTATTTGTGCTGCAAAACGATCGTATACAGCAAACACCCGGGCCGATACCTGACGATAGCGGTCCATATTCACTGGAAGAAAAACAGCGTCCGGACAGAGTTTTACCGCCTGGACCATAGGCATGGCTGAACGCACACCATATTTTCTGGCTTCATATGAGCACGTGGCCACTACTCCACGCTCACCCGGCCGCCCACCTATAATGACTGGTTTGCCCCGGTATTCCGGATGGTCAAGCTGTTCCACAGAGGCAAAAAAGGCGTCCAGGTCACAAAGAAGAATATCGCCGGACACCGTCATCACCACCCGAATAAGTTCTTTATCATCCCAATATTTTACCACCCTGACAGTACAAAACATAAAAGGCGAGTGAAATTATCCGTTATTTGTGGCATTAAAGTTTGGAATTGCCCCAGTGAGTAGGGCGAGTAAGTGACGAGGGTAACTTTGTGCTGTTATCCCCGTTCGCTGCGTTGATTTGGGCTTGGGTGAGAAAGATACTCCTGGTAAGGTCGGCGCCTCTGAGGTCAGCATCCCGGAAATCAGCCCCGATGAAATCTGTCCCGCTCAGGTCGGTTCCTCTAAGGTCAGCAGCAATAAGGTAGGCTCCTCGACCGAAGGTCTTCCGATGCCCCGAATGCGCCTTCTTCTGCCCGCGACGAGCTTCGGCTCGCACAAGTTCACTGGTCTTAAGGAGCAGAGTATTAACATCTGCCCGATGCACCGCTACATCCAGTTCCAGGAGAGCGTCGGGGCTGAGGCGAGTAAGGCGTTTAGTCTCGTCGAGCATGGAGCTGAGCGCAGCATGAATAGGACGGGCTGGTTGTAACGTCAGCGCTTCTGTCAGATACCAGACCATTTCATGGATTTGCCGCATAATATGAAAAACCTCATACATTTGCTTCGCGGATTCTGGAATTTTCCGCCAGTCATGTCCGCCATAGGTAACTTGGGAAACCTTTTGCCCCGCGCCAAAGCAGTCAAAAGCAGTGCAGCCTTTAAGGCCCCGCTCACTAAGACTTTTGTGAACACAACAGCGAAAGTCCGGCTGCAGGTTGGGGCAGGGCTGACCTGCGTCTTTGTGGATTGGGAAGCCTTCCGAAGCTGAAAAGTACAATGCGACACAGCACAAACCGAAACAGCTTTCGCAGTCAGCGCGCAAATTGCGGCGACTCTTATCAGCAAAAGGTATTGAATATTTGTTATTCCAGGACAATATCTGGTTCCCCTTATTTTAATATGGATCATGGAAAGCTATCAATTATACTAAATTGCCTTTCCCTTTGTCATAAAAATGTGCATCCCCAAAAATTTATTTAAATTATAATATTAGTTAATATTCATATCATTATATGCAACCAGGTGGTTAATTTACTTCTTTGTACAAACATAAACTGCTAAAAAACCATCATGATAACTTAGGGTATCTATTGTAAATCCGGCTCGATTCATTAACCCTTCCATTATCCAGTCGCATGTAGAAAATTCATCTCTTATTGCAATCTTCGTGTCTGAAGCAAGCTCTTCTCCGGCAACTGGCTTAATACCATTAAGCCAGTTATCAAAAAACTCTTTATAATTTTCAACTTCAAATGAATATACTGTATCCCTTAAAAAAAATTTACCGCCTTTTTTTAGCATAGCATTTATTCGTTTAAGAGCGACTAGCTTCCAAAAATCCGGGAGATGATGCAAAGCTAATTGAGAAACGATAACATCGACTGGCTCCCCCTGGTGTTCGTAAGTTAAAAATCCGGCGTGGTAATATTTTATATTGTTTATATCGTGACTTTTAGCCTTTTTATTGGCAACCTCCAGCATTACCGGAGAAATATCAACTGCATAAACCATTTTGCAATGCTTAGCAATTTCTATCGATAAATCTCCAGTCCCGGCGCCAAATTCAAGAACCACCTGCTTAGCAGTAAGACCAACAATATTGATAATGTCTTCAGTTTCTTTCTTTATATTTCGTAATTTTTGCATTCGTGAATCATAGTCTTGAACTTCTTTAGTATCGGTGTAATCCACACCAACTTGTTTCATTTCATCATACTGCCATTCTGGATATGTTTTCACATTGTCACCACTTAATAGTATTCTTTACTTATTTTTGTTTCAGCCTCTATCTAAGCATCCAGCAGTCAAGCAATCTGTTTTTTATAATCAGTCATCCTGAAAATCCTCTTCCGTCATCAGTCTTATACCCTTTTTTTTCAGAAATTCGGCGGAGAAACCATATCCGTCTATGATTTTCCCCGAAAAAGTTCCGTCATAATTCTTGCCGGCGGCGCAGGACGGGCTCTTCGTTTTCAAGACGGCGCCCTCTATTTCTTCACCGCATTCGGCGGATTTTTCCATTGCCGCCTGCCACATCAATTGCGCACCCCTAATATAGCCTTCGGTAACGTCTTCCCCCAACTTAGTTATCACCCTGCCATTAAGGATCTCGGTAACCTCGCGCGGCGTAGAAAATCCTGCCATCACTTCCGGACATACGGAAATGTATTGCTTATCCTTAAGAAAATCTTTCACCTTATCATTGTTATAATTTCCACCCCAGTAATTGCAATTATCACCCAAAAGGCACGCGCTTACGATATACATTTGCTTCTCCTCATTCTGTTTCAAAGTATCACCGTTACTCCGTCTCCGCATTCATACTAACTGCCAAGCTGATAACCTGATGTCATATGAATAGCACAAAACTGCTGGCGCAGTGGTTTATCAACATTGCGCCGGCAGTTTTGTGCTATCCGTTAAACAATACCTGATTGCACTCTCCACATGGATCTTCGTAGTATTCAGGAACGTTATGCCAAACTCGTCCCTGGTTAGAATAAGCGGTAATTCTGTGCACCCGAGAATCAATCCCTGGATAGACTCCTCATCGACCATCCTTTTAACAATCTCGAGCAAACCTTTACGGGTTCCTTCGTAAAACTTACCCAATTCAATCTCTGTCATCAATTTGTGTTGAATATAGTCTTGTTCCTGTTCCCGAGGCACAACAACTGAGATATTATCGCCGGCAAATACCTCCTGAAAAAAACCTGACCGCATGGTAAAACTTGTTCCAAGCAACCCGACCTTTTGAAATCCCATCTCTTTTGCTTTCTTATTTGTCTCTTGAACGATACTTAATAGGGGGATAGGAGACAAGCTTTCTAA
Organism: Pelotomaculum sp. FP; assembly: GCF_004369245.1. Taxonomy (NCBI): domain Bacteria; kingdom Bacillati; phylum Bacillota; class Clostridia; order Eubacteriales; family Desulfotomaculaceae; genus Pelotomaculum; species Pelotomaculum sp. FP. The sequence goes on from NZ_QFGB01000017.1 coordinate 11,319, forward strand.
TCTGTCAAACACGATGTGTGGTGTATTGGCTGAAATGATGCCAAAATCAGCGCCGGCACTTTTCAAGGTATTGATTCCTTTTAAAAGCCATTCTGTCAGGTCATCCCATCTCTGCTGCCCAACCATGTGCAAGAGTGTGTACATATCCATACTATAGACAAAAATTTCGGGAAGACTCCCCTCCCCTTGAAGCTCGCGATACTGGTCAATCATTAATCGGTAATAATCCAATGTAGACTCAGGACCAAATCCGCCGATCATCCCTATCTTTCTCATCAAGCCACACCCTCATTTTCAATGTTTACTAAACTTCCAAAGAACCGTATAAATAAGCGATATCACAAAATATAGTGGAATAACAACCACTGCAATAATAAAGAAGACAGGTTCGTCGCCGTTCGTCTTGCTAAAAAATGAGTAGAATAATGCATATATCGCATTATGTAAGAATACTGCAGCTATCCAGGCTCCAATAATCCAGAGCAATCTTTTAAACGTCAAAAGTAAATACTTATCAGCCTTCATGAACCTACCCCATCGCTATTACCAAAAAAGGTCTTGGATTGATGCCCCGCGTCTCTTTCAATAATACATGAGCGTCCGTGTTTCAATATAGTGGAAACTCTTTAAACCAGTTGGGAGTATTTATTCTTTCGACAACTAGTTAACAAATCCTGGTGAATGTTTCTACTGTCCATCAAAGGGGTACAGGGCATGATATTACCGGCATAACGAAGAATCCGGCAATTCTAATAGGGATTTATACCATACATTCATGCTTTCAAAGCGGCCGGAGATATTTGTATTATTTATCAATGTACCGCAATATCTATAACCCATTTTGGAAAATGTAATATTCATTCCGAAAGAAAGGGCTCGGGCAATGGAATAGGCAGTCTTGATTTGTCTTTTTCTCACCTCGGATTCCATTAGCTGTAAAAGAAAGACAGATAATCCTTTACCCCTATACTCAGGCAACGTAGCAAAGTCAGTCATCTCAGCATTACCGGACTCGAGATCCATTTCAGCGGAAGATAAGGCGACGACTTTACTTTGGCTCCATATGCCGAAATATATGACATTTTCGTTCATTGTCTCCACGATATAACCCGGGTCATGTATGGGAAACGGATAGGTTGCAAAGACTCTCTTATATACTTGCGCCATCTGTGGAGCATCCTGCGCACCGCAAATTCTGTAGAGAGATCCCGTACCAGGTTCGATTACTTTACTATCCGCAGCTCTTTTCTGAGCTTCTTCCAACACCTTATTAATTTCTTCAGATTTTTCATTCTGCCTTCTTTGCTCGTTAAAAAACTTGGCCATAAAAAAAGCTTGTTCGCCGTTATAGAAATTAGGTATGGAGGCTTCTATTATGAAGCCATTGTTAATGAAGCCATCTTTTGCATATCGGGGTACTTTGGCAAATATCTTCGAATAACCGTTATCTTGTGCCATCGTGTCAAGCGTATCTATAATATCGGGAAAGTCACCCCTGGAAAGCTTCATCAGATAAATCCGGTCATTATAATTACCATGCTGTATCACTGAATTGCCTATTCTTGTTACGATATCATGCATTGTCCCGTCTCTCTATTCGCTCAGTATTCTCAGGCACAAGCGCAATTGTTTCATCCAGGTCTGAAAGCAGCTTTTCGATGCCGGTTGCTTTATAATCTTCTGCTCCTTCAAACATTGCTAATAAACCGCTGTCATCAATGTTCATGTTGCCAAAGAAATTCTCATAAGTTTCAGGTTCCTGGTAGGTAGTAATAACTCCTTCAAAATTTCTTAATACTACCTTGTCATGCGACCATGAGATGAGGTATTGCGGCATAACACGAATTTTTCCACCTCCGCCAGGCGCATCGATCACATACGAAGGCACTGCAAATCCGCTTGTATGTCCGATCAGACTTTCCATGATTTCAATGCCTCTTCCTACAGGCGTCCTGAAATGCTTCAGGCCTTCGGATAAATCACACTGGTATAAGTAATATGGCCTTACACGGTTCTGGACCAGTTTATGTACAAGCTTTTTTATTATTATGGGATGGTCATTTATACCTGACAGCAAAACTGTCTGGTTTCCCAGAGGTATCCCCGCATCAGCAAGTTTTCTTAAAGCCTCCTTTGAGGATGCGGTTATTTCCCGTGGGTGGTTGAAGTGTGTATTAACCCACAGAGGATGATGCTTTTTCAGGATATCTACCAAATCATCCGTGATCCTGTAGGGAAGTACAACAGGTGTCCTTGTTCCTATTCTTACAACCTCCACACTGGCAATTTTCTTTATTTCTGTAAGTATCCAGTCAATATTCTCATCGGACAATAAAAACGGGTCCCCGCCTGACAGCAGCACATCCCGTATGACTGGATTATTCCTGATATATTCAATTCCCAGAGCTATTTCTTCTTTACCCGGTATTACATCAACATCACCAACTTTTCTTTTCCTTGTACAATGCCTGCAGTACATAGCGCATACGCCGCAAACCTGAAACAGAACTCTGTCAGGATAGCGATGGGTGATGCCGGGCACAGGACTGTCTTTGTCTTCATCCAGGGGATCGCGCATTTCATAGTTGCCTATATGAAGCTCGGATATTGAGGGAAATGCCTGCTTGTATATAGGATCATTTTTATAATTATCAGTATCAATTAAGGATAAATAATATGGAGTAATTGAAAGCGGAAACTTTTTAACAGTCTCATCAAGTTTTTTTCTTTCTTCGGCAGTAAACTTAATACCAAGGAGTTTTTCAAATATATCAATATCCCTTACCGAATGCTGTAACTGCCACCGCCAGTCCTTCCAATGTGAGACCTTGGCGTTAGAACTAATTATTCCTGCAATTTCCTGCTGCTTCTGATTATAAATTGTCTCCATCTCCATGCCTGACTATACTTTACTTTGTAGTATTTCTTTCCCTTTAAAGATTATTCTTTCTTGTTCCTTATCCAGTACTAAAGCAGGCTTCCCCAAAAATCTGGCCGCTGCTGGAAAGGTATTAGCATGCAACTTGTAGAAAGTTACTTACTACATACTACATACAAGTTGTTGTGGGAGGACCGGATAATGCACAGCTACTATTTGTTTGTACTTACAGCTCTGGCAGCCGCTATCCTGCCGGGCGCCGACTTTGCCATGGTTACCAAAAACACACTGGCGCTGGGGCGAAAGGGCGGACAGGCTACGGCTTTGGGTATTGCGTCGGGACTTATGGTCCATACCACGGCTGCAGTCCTCGGACTGTCTGTTATTATCGCCAAATCAGCATTTTTGTTTGGACTTGTCAAATATATCGGGGCTGCTTATTTGTTCTATATCGGGATAATCACATTGCTTTCCTGTGTTCAAGGCGACATATCACCCGCAATATCAGATACTGAAACAAAAGCCCCTTCTTCGGAACACTCCTTTAAGACCTGCTTTGCCCAGGGAGCGCTAACAAACACATTAAACCCGAAGGCAGCAATTTTTTATATGACACTTTTACCGCAGTTTGTCGATCCTGCAAAAGATTCCTTGTTGCAACTGACGATATTGGGGTTGACCTCGGTAATCATTGTTTTGATCTGGTTTTTGTTTTTGGCCGGCGCTCTTGACTACATACGTGTCTGGTTTAGCAAACCAATGTTTAGAAGCACTTTCCAGCGCATAACCGGGCTAATGCTTATTTCGTTCGGTGTCAAGCTTGCACTGGAAAAACAATAACATTTTTAAATGCTATGGTCATAACAAACAACAATACGAAAATGATTGTGTAAAATCTGGATGAGTTGATAGTGGAGTATTAGAGGCCCCCTGTGTAAGGCGGTTTTTTTGTGGAATATTTGTCTCGCTCTCCGGAGCGGTTTTTTATTGTCTTGATGTGTATTTATTCGTAATGTGTCGCAGTATAAGCACGTAATGCCCTTTTGGAAAGGAGTAGTCAGATGGCATTTTCCAATACATTACAGACAACATTAAACAAAAAGGCAAATCCAAAAACGGAGATGTATGTTGACATCGCGCAATCTATCAGCGGCATACTGCTGGTTGGCTTCTTATGGATGCACATGCTGTTTGTCGGTACGATTATCATCAGCCCCGAACTCTACGATAAGCTGTCCATAGGGCTTGACAAGTATTACTTGGCTCAGGTTGGTATACCCGGAACCGTTCTGTTAATTATTATGCATATTTTGCTGGCTGGGCGCAGGATCCCGACCCGTCTACGCGATATGAGGATTACCTGGCGGGTTGCGCACATGATTAACCACTTTGATACCTGGGTTTGGATCGGTCAAATCATTACCGCTCTGATTATTGGCATTATGGCCGGTATCCACATTTGGCTCGTCATGACTACCTGGCCGATCAGATCATTTACAAGCGCCTCGCGTGTCGCTGCCTTAGGGCCTGCCGACCAGTCATTTGGCGGCTTTTATTTTCCCTTTATGATCGTGTTTTACGTTTTATTACTCTTTGCGGGCGAATATCATGCCGGTTTTGGCCTCTACAGAATCTTTGTCAAGTGGGGCTGGTTTGACCGTCACCGCGTGGGTTATGTATTAAAGACCATTACTGTGATAATTATCGCAACTGGTTTGTTGGCCCTATATGCCTTTAAAAAGCTTGCAGCAGGTATCTTATGAGCACGGGACACACTTTTATAAATTACATCGAGCACATGAATCCATACTTCGTAACACAGGAAGCTTCTTCATTTTTGACAGGGGGTGCGTATGGTGGAGCACAATTATGTGATGTATTTCGATGAGCTTAATAAGTCCAGCCTGGCCAGCGCGGGCGGCAAAGGCGCGAATCTCGGTGAATTGTTTCATGCGCCGGGCATTCAGGTCCCTGCGGGGTTCTGTATCACCACAGCGGCCTATATGGACTTTGTGGGTAAAAGTCCGGAATTTCCAAAGCTTTTAGCTGCCCTGGACCGGCTGGATACCGGCAGCGTTGAGGAGGTTCACAGGGCAGGAGAGGAAATCCGGCTGCACCTGGAGAGCCTTCCTGTTCCCGCCCCCATTCGGGAGGAGGTTACAGCAGCCTGGCGGCGCACCGGCGCGGAATATTCCTATGCCGTCCGGTCCAGCGCCACCGCTGAGGATCTGCCGGGAGCGTCCTTTGCCGGGCAGCAGGAGACTTTCTTGAATGTCCAGGGACAGGAGCAACTGCTGGACTGCGTTCGCCGGTGCTGGGCTTCTTTGTTCACGGACCGGGCCATCATTTACCGCCGGCGGAACCGGTTCAGCCATGGCAAAGTGTATTTGGCCGTTGTAGTGCAGCGCATGGTTTTTCCGGAAGTTTCCGGGATTATGTTCACGGCGGACCCGGTGAGCGGCAGCCGGCGCATCGTATCCATAGACGCGAGTTTTGGACTGGGTGAGGCTCTGGTGTCCGGCCTGGTTTCGGCTGACTTATACCAGGTGAGCGGCGGCAGGCTGGTCAAAAAACAGATTGCCCGGAAACTGGTGGCGATTTATGCGCGGCCTGCGGGGGGAACTGTACAGCAGGATATTCCGGCTGAATATCAAACCAGGCCGGCGCTGTCAGAGGATTCGGCGGTCAAGCTGGCCGGGCTGGGTAAGAGAATAGAACAGCACTTTGGCGGGCCGCAGGACATTGAATGGTGTTTTGCCGGCGGCGACATGTATATTCTGCAGAGCAGGCCGATCACTACGCTTTATCCGCTGCCCGCGATTACGGACGGGAAACTGCATTTGTTTTTTTCCTTGGGGCATGCCCAAATGATGACCGATGCCATGAAACCGCTGGGAATATCCGTACTGCGCACTTTGGCGCCTTTTGGCAAGGGCGGTTCCCGGCGGGCTGAAAGCCCCCTGCTGGCAGAGGCCGGCGCAAGGCTATATGTGGATTTGACTTCGCTGCTGGAACATCACCTGGGGCGGAGGCTGCTCCCGGTCCTGCTGTCAAATGTTTTTGACCAGTCCACCAGCCGTGCTGTGGCAGATTTCCTGACCAGGGAAGAATTCAAAAATATGCCCGCGCAGCGGGGATTTATATTTTCGCTGCTCAAAAAAGCTTTTCCCACGGCCATCAATATCTTTAAGAACATCTTATACCGTAATCATTCCCACGTAGTGGCAGTCATCAACGGGCAAATCGCCGAGCAGGTGAGAGAAAACAAAGCCAGGCTTAACAGTGTGTCCGGCGCAGACAGGCTCAGGCTGATTCAGGACCTCCTGTCCACCCTGCTGCCGGCTGCTTTTTCTTTAATAGCCCAGTATCTGTCGGTAGGGGTGATCAGTATTAAGCTGATTGAGCGGCTGTCCCGCCAATGGCTGGGTAACGCAGACGAACTGCGGAGTATCGGTAAATCCCCGGTCGGTAACGTCACCAGTGAAATGGGATTGGCGCTGGGGGATGTTGCGGACGTGGTAAGACTTTATCCGGAAGTGCTTGAGTACTTGAAAGGCGCCGGCGATGAACACTTCTTCAGCAGGCTAAAGGGCGTCACCGGTGGGGAAGAAGTACAGCAGGCCCTGCAGGAGTTCTTGGAGTTATACGGCATGCGGGGTACAGGTGAGATCGATGTAACCCGCCTCCGGTGGCGGGAGACCCCTACCCAGCTGGTTCCGGCCATCTTAAGTCACATTCAAAGCGCTGCGCCGCAGCAGCACCGTACCAGCTTCAGCACAGGTAAAAAGGAGGCGGAGCGTGCGGCGGCCAGCCTGATCGCCCGCCTCAGAAGAACCAGGTGGGGTTTTTTCAAGGCCAGGATCATAGCGCGCCTGATTAAGGTGCACCGCTGGCTCATTGTCGTACGGGAGCATCCGAAATATTTTATCGTCCAGCATCTTGACATAGTCAAACAGGCAATTTTGGCCGAAGCCGCGGTCCTAGCCGCCGATGGTATTCTTGAGCAGCCGGAAGACGTCTTTTGGCTTTCACTGGAAGAGATCATTAACCTGATCGAAACCAGACAGCCGGACCTGGCCTTGATTGAAAGACGCAGGGAGGAGTTCCTGCATAACCAAAAACTCGTACCCCCGCAGGTGATGACCAGTGACGGGGAGATCATTACCGGAAGGCTGTTCAGGGAAAATGTGCCGCCGGGTGCATTAACCGGCACCCCCGTTTCCGCCGGAGTGGTGGAGGGCCGCGCCAGGGTGATCCTGAAGCTGGAAGAGGCCAATATGCGCAAAGGAGAGATTTTAGTCACACCGTTTACCGATCCCGGTTGGACCCCGCTTTTCCCGCTGGCTGCCGGTTTAGTCACCGAAGTGGGCGGTCTGATGACCCACGGGGCGGTGGTGGCACGGGAGTACGGCATTCCGGCGGTGGTCGGCGTCGACAGCGCAACCAGTGTTATCAAAGACGGACAGCGCATTCGCATAGACGGACACCAGGGTTTTATAGAAATACTATAAACATTGTTTTACTAATTTCTCCGGCATGGAGATGCAGATTATCTCATTAAAATGCTTTGGTAGAGAGTTATATGATGTTTGTCATCTTCTCCATTCCATTATATATTCCATAAACCCAGAGTCTTCATTAGGCTGTTCTGTTTTTATCTTAAAATTACATTTTTTATAAAAGTTTATTGCTCGATAGTTTTCCACATATACCCCTAACTCTAAATGTGAATACAGCTCCTTGCTATAGTCAATAAGCTTGTTACCAATTCCCTGCCCCTGGTATTCTTCTGAAACGAATAATGCACCAATAAAGGAATTGTCGATAATACTTATGAATCCTTTTATAGTATTGTTTTCTTCATAAATAAAGCTTGTAGCAACAGGCAAATATTCATCTTTAACAATATTATAATTATCCACCCAATATTTTTTGGGTATGAAACTATGAGCAGTAATATTGGTATTCAACCAAATACTCATAACTTCTTTAACATGTGAATCTTCAAATCTCTTGATCATATTTTTCTTTTTCCGTTTCAATAATTTATTCAATTCGTCATATATATTGAGCCTGAAAGCTTCAAATGCAACCCCTACTTGAGAGGGAAGTTGACCGAGAAAGTGGTCCCCGCTTTTTCACTGCTCTCCACCGAGATCCTCCCCCGGTGGTTCTCCACAATAGCCTTGGCTATGGCCAGGCCCAGTCCATAGCCCCCCTGTTCACGGGACCTGGAGCTGTCAGAGCGATAGAACCGCTCAAAAATGTGGTTCAGATGCTCTACCGGGATGGGGGCGCCGGTATTTGAGACCGTAAGAAGGACAGATTCCTGTAGGCGTTTTAGGGTCAGTGTGACTGTCCCACTTTTCCCGGCATACTTGCAGGCATTGTCCAGCAGGATTACCGCCAGTTGGTTAAGTTGCCCCTCATCCCCGGTCAGGGTGATGTCAGGGGCTATTTCGCTTTTGATGATGATTCCCTGTTCATAGGCAACCGACTCGAAGTGAAGGAAGCAGCTCCAGACTACATCGCTGAAATTCATGCTGGTTTGCAGCGCCGGCGCCTCGGCGGCATCGGATTTGGCCAGGAAGAGAAGGTCGTCCACCAGCTTTTTCATCCGGTTGGCTTCCGCCTGCGTGTACTCCACCCATTTGGACTGCCGGTCAATGGTGTCCTGCCGGTGAGCCAACAGAATTCCGGTATTTGCCAGGATCACTGTCAGGGGCGTTTTCAGCTCATGGGACGCGTCGGCCACAAATCGCCGCTGCTGTTCCCATGCCTTTTCCACCGGGTTCAGAGCCCAGCCGGACAGGAACAGGCTGATCAGGAAGAACGCAGCCAGTCCCCCCGCTCCAACCAGCAGCAACGTGATCATCAGGTTGGTCATGGCTTCCAGTTCCCGTGTCATATCGGCAAAAGTAATCCGGACGCCTTCCGGAGTGTGTTTCAGGAGAAATCGAAGCCGCTGATCATACAGAATTCCCTCCTGGCGCCCTGAAGCCAGGACCCGTTCTGATACTTCAGCGATCATCTCATCGGATACGGCCACATTTTCCCGGGCGGCAGAAATGATCTTACCCTGATCATCCAACAGCGCGCTGAAAACCGGCAGCATCGGCATCGCTTTCTTCGGGTGCCTGTTGCCGATTTCTACCGGGGGCGGGGGCATGCCGATATCGCTGTTGATGACACGCTGCATGACGTCGTAGCTTTCTGCCTTCGTCCGCTGATAGCTGAAAAAACAGATGGATGCAAAAACAATGATCAGCACCAGACTGATCAATGTCATGTTGATGAATATGAATTTCCTCCGCAGCTTCCGGATCATGGCGCCTCTGCCTCCAATCTGTAACCCACCTTGCGGACCGTACTGATATTGACCTTGGAGCCCAGAAAAAAGAACTTTTTACGAAGAAAAGAAATATAGGCCTCCACATTATTGTCCTCTGCGCCGGACTCCATGCCCCACACCTTGATGATAATGTCTTCCTTGGGAAACACCAGCTTCGGATTGGACATCAAGAGCTTCAGCACCTGGTACTCCTTAAAGCCCAGGCGCACCGACTTGGAACCGCGGCTCAGGGTGTAAGTGGACAGATTGAGTGTCAGATCGGCAAAGGACAGCTCTTCCAGCACCACATCCCCCTGCCTCCTGGAAAGGGCCCGGATACGCGCCAGAAGCTCCTCGCCCGAAAAGGGCTTGGTCATGTAATCGTCCGCCCCGCAGTCCAGTCCGGTGACCTTGTCCGTGATATCGTCCTTGGCCGTGAGAAGCAGCACAGGGGTGGTGTTTTTATTTGCCCGAAGCGTTCGGACTACCTCAAAACCGCTTTTTTTCGGCAACATGACATCCAGCACGATCACATCATACAGGCCGCTCATGGCATAGTCCAGCCCGGCCGCGCCGTCGTGCACGATGTCTACGGTATACTTCTGTTCAGCCATGATCTGGCCCAACGCTTCCGCCAGACGGATCTCATCTTCCACAACCAGAATACGCACGAGAGTCCTTCCTTTCCATGATGTGTTCATCCTAACGTATCATACCACAGCCGGGAACCGTTTGAAATCGAATACCGTGCCAAACAAACCGTAACTTATATCTTACTTTATCAAGAAAGTCTGAAATTAGTCTGAAGCCGGGATTTCAGAGTAATTTCAGTGCAGGGCTGTATGATCAGGGCATCAGAAAGCCCAAACGGAAGGAGATGTCCAATATGGCACAGTACCAGGATGTATTCAAGCGGATTGAAAAAAAATACCTATTGAGCGCACAGCAGCATCAGGCTCTGATGCCGCAGCTGCAGGGATATATGACACAGGACCGGCACGGCCTGCATACCATCTGCAATCTGTATTTTGACACCAAAAGCTATGAACTGATCCGCCACTCCATTGAAAAGCCTATTTACAAGGAAAAGCTTCGATTGCGCAGCTACGGTGTTCCCAAGCCCGGTGACACCGTGTTCCTGGAGCTTAAAAAGAAATTCGAGGGCGTCGTCTATAAGCGGCGGATACCTCTCGCACTGGAGGAAGCCCGGCGGTATCTGCTGCGCCATGAAAAGCCCCGTAGGTCCAGCCAGATCCTTTGCGAAATCGACTGGTTTCTGAAGCGATACCAGCCTGTTCCAAAGATATATATCGCCTATGACCGACTGGCCCTCTTCGGCAATGAGGATGCCAGCTTACGCATCACCTTCGACCAGAACATACTGTTTCGGGAGTCTCTCCTGGATCTGTCAAAGGGCAATTGGGGGAAACCCCTGCTGAAGCCGGGTAATGTCCTGATGGAGATCAAAATCCCCGGAGCCATGCCCCTGTGGCTGAGCCGGCTCCTGACCGAGCTGGAGATCTACCCGACCTCATTTTCCAAATACGGCAACATTTATAAGTATCACCTGCTCCACCAGGTGTGCCCCAAGGGAGGAATCTTCTGTGCTTGACAGTCTTTTGGCTCTTACATCGTCCGCTTCCATTTCCATGGGGAACCTGCTGCTCTGCACCCTGGCTTCCCTGGTGTTGGGACTCGGCGTTGCCGGTATCTATATGTACCGGAATAATTATACTAAGAATTTTGTGGTGACCCTGGCCCTGATGCCGGCCATGGTCCAGCTGGTCATCATGATTGTAAACGGCAACCTGGGAGTCGGCGTGGCCGTGATGGGCGCTTTCAGCCTGGTCCGTTTCCGCTCCATTCCCGGCAGTTCCAGGGAGATCGGCAGCATCTTTTTCGCGATGGCCGTCGGCCTCGCCACCGGCATGGGATACCTGGTAATCGCGGCCCTGTTCCTGCTCATCGTCGGCCTCATGACGATGCTTTTAAACACCGTCAGCTTTGGAGAGCAGAAAACAACCGCAAAGGAACTGAGAATTACTATCCCGGAAAACCTGGACTATGCGGGGCTCTTTGATGACCTCTTCAGCAAGTACACGCAAAAAGCAGAGCTGGTCCGGGTGAAGACCACCAATATGGGCAGCCTGTACGAGCTGCGCTACCATATTGCCCTGAAAGGTACCGAGATTGAAAAAAGCTTCCTGGACGAGCTCCGCTGCCGCAACGGAAACCTGAACATCGCTATCGGTCGGGTAACAACCAGAAGCGATGAATTATAAAAGGACGAGAGGAGAATTGCATCATGCCCTACACCCCCCCGAAATTCACAGCCCTGCTGGTGGCAGCCCTGGTGGCCCTGGCAGGATTAACCGGCTGCAGTTCCAGCACCGGCGCGGCAACCAATACCGCCAGCACAGCCGGTACTTCAACGGAAATCGCCGCCATCGCGGTGGAATACAGCAGCGAGGACCTGGACAGCGCCTGGGATCCTGCCACTGCCACCAACATCACCCTGCAAGGGAGTTCTATTGAAGTAGAAGGCTCCGGCGCTGCCTCTGAAGGAAGCAAGCTCACCATCACTGCTGCCGGTACATACGTGCTCAGCGGTGCCCTGACTGATGGACAGATCGTCGTGGATGCCAAAAAGGACGATTTGGTACGGCTGGTACTGAACGGCACATCCATTAGCTGCTCAGACAACGCAGCCATTTACGCCAAACAGGCGAAAAAGACCATCTTGACCCTGGCTGAAGGCTCCAGCAACACGGTGCAGGACGGAACCGCCTACACCCTGGCCGAGGGGGAAGACGAGCCGGACGCGGCCATTTTCAGCCAGGACGACCTGACTATCAACGGCTCGGGGTCCCTGACCGTCAACGGTCAATTCAAGCACGGGATCGCCACGAAGGATGACCTGGTTATTACCGGCGGCAGTATCAACGTTACCGCAGCCGGCGACGGACTGCGGGGCAGGGATTCCATTGCCGTCAACGGCGGCGCCTTTACCGTCGAGGCCGGCAGTGACGGGTTCCAGGCGAATAATGACGAAGATGCGGATAAAGGCTGGATATCTCTGGACGGCGGGGTTTTCAACATCACCGCGGGTAGTGACGGCATCCAGGCAGACACTCTGCTGCAGGTCACAGACGGGAAGGTCACCCTGACCACCGGTGGCGACAGCGTCAATGCAAGCTCCGGCGCCAACGGCAATGGCAATCCCCGTCCCGAGTGGGGTAAGCGCGAAACTGCCGCTGCTGATACTACCGCCGAAGAGGACACGGGTTCCGCCAAAGGCCTCAAGGCAGGCGCCGGCATCCTCATCAGCGGCGGCATAATTGCCATCGACTCCTCTGATGATGCGATCCACTCCAACGGTGAGATCGTGATCAAGGCGGGCGAACTTGTGATATCCTCCGGGGACGACGGGATCCATGCCGACTCCGCGTTGGCGGTCGACGGCGGCAATATCCGCATCTCCCAAAGCTATGAAGGTCTAGAGAGCGCGGCCATCACCATCAATGGCGGGACGGTTCGCTTGACTGCTAAAGACGACGGGCTGAACGCCGCCGGCGGCACCGACGGCTCCTCCCTGGGCGGCAGGCCTGGAGAAAACAGCTTCCGTACCGGTGGATCTTATTTCATCCGCATCACCGGGGGTTATATATCTATCGACGCAGGCGGTGACGGCATCGACGCCAACGGATCTCTTTATTTCAACGGCGGTACCGTGCTGGTAAGCGGACCCACCAACAACGGCAATGGGCCCATGGACTACGACGGCGACTGTGAGGTCACAGGCGGTACTTTGGCCATAGCCGGCAGTTCCGGCATGGCGCAGGCCCCCGGAGAGCCCTCTTCACAGAATTCCATAACTGTCTATTATACCAAGACGCAGGAAGCCGGAACTCTCGCCGCCCTGACAGATGAAAGCGGAAAAACTATCCTGGCCTTTGCGCCCGCCAAAGCATATCAGTCTATCGTGATCAGCACTCCGGAGTTGGAGCAGGGAAAAACCTACACCCTGATCTCCGGCGGCACTTGCAGCGGCACACTCACCGACGGGCTGTATACCGGCGGCCACTGTTCCGGGAGCGCCGAATTGACCCGCATTACCATCTCCGGCACGGTCACCCGCATCGCTGATGACGGTTCTGCGGTCAGCGGCGGTATGGGAGGCATGGGCGGAATGAATGGTCCAGGGGGACCTGGACGGGCACAAGCTCCCACCCGGTAACCCGAAGCCTTTCGGCGACACAACAGCCCACCACTCCATGAATATATGCTTTCACAGCAAAAGCGCCGGATCCCGGCGCTTTTCCAATGTCATGCTAAAAACCTGGTTATCAAAATAAAAAAAGGCAATGAGTTAAGGGGGTTCCTTGACTTGCTACCATTGCTACTAAAACCGTGCAAAATAAGACTGTCCTATCAAACCAATCCCAAGAGCTGTTTAGCGTTTTCTCCGAGTATTTTTCGAATTGCCTCTTGTGAAATATTTAAGTTCCTGATTATTTCGATGTTCTTTTTTACATCTACACTGGGCCAGTCAGTACCAAAAATAAACTTATGGGCAAACCTTTCGATATCAGGAAAGAATCCTATAAGCTTTTTAGGTGGCAAACCTGAAACTTCGATATAAACATTCTTATGAAGGCGAGCCACGGTTAATGCTTCATTATACCACAGGCCCCGCCCACCGTGTGCCATAATGATTTTCAGGTTAGGAAAGTCTACAGCCACATCATCAAAAAAAATGGGATTCGCATACTTTATACGGACGCCTGAAAAAATTGAAGATCCCGTATGGAAAAGCACAGGTATGCCAAGTCTTTCGGCAACAGCATACAATGGGTAAATAAAATTGTCATTGGGATAAAAATAATTGTATGGGGGAAGAAGCTTGAGCCCTTTAAAGCCATGATTTAAACATAAATCCTCTAACATTTGACCCATATTCGGGTGCAGATAAGGATTTAATGTGCAAAAAGGTATTAATCTCGGACTCACCTTGCAAAAAGCTTCTACCATTTCGTTTGTGCAAATACCGGTTGACAAAGGCGATATTTCTGCTAATATAACGGAATAATCTACTCCATTTTGATCCATCAACTGCAGAAAAGCATGGGGGTCGCTATGTATTTTGCAAAAATTAACATATTCTTCTCTGGAAGGGAAGGCACTTGCAAAGAAATTAAAGGCATCTTCACCAAAAGACTCGTATTCTGAGAGGTGAACATGAAAGTCAATTATAGTATTTTTCAATTCTCAATTCACACCAATCATATTAATTGGTTTTTCCAATCATATTCTACATCTGAAAGCAAATAAATTTAAATATTTGTTTATAATTGTATTAATCATTTCTGATTATTACTCATTTTTTGGCGCTGATAAAAACACCTTGCAGCCACCAACATAAATCCTGCATTGCAAACAAAAAAGCCACTCTAAAGTGACTTTATCCGGCAGACAATTCTATTACATGCTATAACATATCTTTTACTTGTTTCTCATTTCACAGTATATCCCGTTTCCCTTCAGTCCTTTAACAAAGCACCTGTTATCAGACCTGCATTCCGATTTGCAGCGATCCCCGGATTTCCAGCGGTTAATTAAATTAGGTTCCCTGATTAATGGGCGGCACAGGGAAATATAATCTGCTGCCACATCTTCAACCAAACGCTCCGCTGTTTGAAAAGACCTGATACCGCCGACCAGGATCAGGGGAATACTAATAGCATTTTTGAAATAACGGGCCTCATCCCTGTAATAGACTTCTTCCTCAGGTTTAATCCCGGGCCGGATCGGAGACAGTTGGCCTCCTGTGAGCAGGCCGCCACTCAATTCAATTGCGTCAAGACCTGCATCAGAAAGCGCGCGTCCGACCTTAAGGGAGTTGTCCAGACTCAGCCCGTTCTCTACGAAATCCCGACAGTTTAGTTTGATTAATACCGGATAGTCTTTCCCTACCGCCTCCCTGACAGCCTGGAACACCTCAATATGAATCCGGGAGCGATTATGGATTTCTCCTCCGTATGTATCCTGACGCCGGTTAAATACCGGGGAGAGGAACTGGCTGAGCAGATATCCGTGCGCGGCGTGAATTTGGACCCCGTCAAAACCAGCGGCTTTAGCCCTCCGTGCTGCATCAGCAAAAGCAGTAACTATCTCCTGTATATCCTGCCCTGTTATTTCGTGGTACAGCGTTTTGCCTGCTTCCTCCTCTGCCGAAACGACCAGCGGCGCCTGACCGGTCAATTTTTCAGGCGCAAATCTTCCGGCATGGGAAAGCTGCGCTACGACCTTTCCGCCACAGCGATGGATGGCTGCTGTCATTTCCTTAAGCCCGGGGATAAGTTCATCTTTATAAATACCAAGCTGCCGGGGACCTGCCTTGCCCTCCGGGCAGACATAGGCGTGACCGGTGATAATTAATCCAATGCCACCTTTGGCGAGATCAACCATTGTGGCCATCAGCTGCGGGGTAACGGCTCCGTCGTTGTCAGCCATCCCTTCCCACGTCGCTGAGCGAACGAAACGATTCTCCAATACCATGCCGTTTATTTCTGTACGGTCAAATACTTTACTCATTTTTCCCCTCCTTACCCCCATAAATCATTGCTTTTGACAATATGTACTTCGTTTATTTGACTGCCATCATACTTTCATAGACTTTCTCCTTCGGATTCTTATCTTCACAAGGCACTGAGGTCTGACATTTGCCGCATCCATATCTGGGTTTATACCGCTCACGCACTTCATCAAGAAAATGCGAACAGATTCCATTATCCTTACCTTTTTCACTTATGGCCTGAGGCGGACAGCGGTCAATACAAACGCCGCATTTGGTACAATATTCATCAAACTCTTTGTACAAACGCTGTGTTGGTTCCAATTCAAAGTCTACGATCACACTGCCAAAGCGTCCGGCAGATCCCAAGCTCGTAATCATCGAACGGTTCAGACTGAACGTACCGAGGCCGGCAATGAAGGCGACGTGCCGTTCTGACCAGTTACTCCGCCGATTGACCACCGTCAAGCGTTTATCAATCGACGGAGCTATTGCGCGGCCGCCCGCTTTTTTAATCAAATCCACAACAAAACTGCATAGAGCATTGTTAAACATTTCACCTTCGTATCGCCCGTAAAGCCACTCGGTAGAAGGGAAACCCTCGGAGCAATTCGACCGGCGAATACGTTGCGTGTACGGCAGAAAGTAAGAGACAACCGATTTGGCTCCAACCAGCCATTCTTGTGGAGACAAGTGCTGGGGCCCAACCACATCCGTATCCTTGAGCTTTTTCCAAAGCGCATCCTCAACGCCGGCCACGCCAACCAAAGGCTGATCATATATGCGCATCGTTTCAAGCTCATTGACGATATTCTGGGGACTGTTCAAGACATAATCGTCAAGCTTCTCTTTTATGGTTTGTAAAAGCAACGTTGTCACTCCGGTTCTTCTTATTGGTATACTATATCTGAACGCAGCCCAACGGGGCAAGAACTCAAACTCGTCAGCGTACGAGCCGCTTACAAAGCAGCTCTATTCTATATGCATATGCATATACATATATTTAGTTAAAAAAGTTATTGCAATAATTGTGCAACATCTTTTAGCATTTTTAAGAAATCACGGTATCGTTCGGAACCCAATCCCTGCTCAATTCGCGATTGGGCTTGTTCCCACAATGGCTCAGCCTCTACAAGCTTTCTTGCGCCGCTCTCTGTTATTGAGATGGACTTTTTCCTCGCGTCATTATCTTCTTTTGTAACATTAACGTATCCCAGCTTCCTCAATATTTCGATATTTCGCGTCACCGTGGTTTGGTCCATGAGCAATATAGATCCAAGCTCGCCGACCGAAATATTGCCATGCAATGAAATATTGAGGAGCAACGAAATTTGGGTGCTGCGTAAACCACATGGCTGAAGAAGTTGATCATAAAACTGGGTGATCGCCCTCGTCGTCCTTCTTAAATTGCCGCAAGCGCAGCGCCGCATACCAGATAGATGCGAACGAGACATTGTTAACACTCCAAAAAAATATATGTATATGCACATATTATTTTATTGAGGCATGTTTGTCAAGGTTAAGCGCCGCCTATGCTTAATTTCTTGTTTTTCGCAAAATCAAACCGCCCCAGAGCGAAGCATCTCAGCAAATTCTTTTGGCAAACCGGATATCTCCACAGCCATCGCCATGCTTTCCACATCGTAAGCCACTTTTTGGATGCACACTTCCACATTATTTCCAAATTCAATGATAACGTAAGAAGCATGGGGATCGCCGTGTTTCGGCTTCCCTACGCTTCCCGCGTTGATCACGTGTTTACCGGGGTTGAGAACCTTGTGATACGGGACGTGGGTGTGCCCGCAGATAAGCACGTCACGGTGAAATATATTCAACAGTTCCATCAGGTAATCAGGTTTGGTTCCTTCGTCAAGGTACTCATTTAACTGCAGCGGGCTGCCGTGTACTATCATTACTTCAAACTCCCCCGCCCGGAAACAAATCTCAGCCGGTAGATTGCGGAGATATTCCTCGTTTTCTTCCGTCACATTTTCCCTGGTCCAGACGATGGATTCTTCACCAAGAGCCCGGGCCTGCTCATCCTTATAATCACAGCCGCAGATAAAGCGCCGGTTTCCTATAGCATCGTCATAGTTTCCCATCACCACCGGTATTTTGTTTTCTTTAAGCAAGTCGATCACTTCGTTCGGGAAAGGCGCATAGCCGACCAGGTCCCCGGCGCAGTAGATCATTTCCACCTCTTTTCTGCTTATATGTTTCAAAACTGCCTGCAACGCTGCTATATTCCCATGGATGTCAGAGATCACGGCAATTCGCAATACGAGCACCCCCTATGAGTCACATTTTAATTAACCGGTGTTAAATCATTATTAAAGATTTGTTTTATCTTTATTAATAAGGTGGTGTTTATATTGCCTCAAGAAATTGATTATCATCAGGCGGTTTAACTTCATAGTCCATTTCCCCAGGTTCTAAAACTTTGATATTTAAATCCTGATTTTTAGTGTCTTCCAAAATAATATTTCTGGCTTTGGAATCAATCAGGAAAATTACCATTGCCCCCTGGTAATATTGATGCATGCTGATATCTATGGCGACCAAATCAGGCCGGCACTCATTATATAGCGAAACAGCTTCATAACCTTTGCGGATTTCCCCAACGATCTCGTAGCCGTGTTTGGATAAGGCATACCTGATCAATCTTCGTTTTAATGATTTATCGTTAATTATCAAAACTCTTTTACCCAAAACCAGACACCCCTTCTATTATTAAATTACAAAGCATTGTTTGAGCTCTTGTAATTATCTTAGATTAATAAGTTGAAAATATCCTGAAAACCTCCTGAATATCCACGTAATATTCCTGAACCCGGCACGACGTTTCAGATTTTTCTTTATTTTTTGATTAAAGGACTTTACCCGGATTTACAGAAAATTATTTACATATCACGTCATATATTGACAAAACTCTTTTTTCTGTCCGGGGGTTAAAAATGGAGACTTCTACTAAAGTGGAATACAACAGTGCGGCCAGGCTGCAAAAGGAAGTGCTTGAGCGGAGGCTTTGCACCGTTTGCGGCGCGTGCGTTGGCTACTGCCCGTACATCAAGACTTTCGGAGAACAGGTGGCCGTAATCCATGACTGCAGGATCTGCGACGGGGTTTGCTACCGGTTGTGCCCGCGCGGTTTTACAGATTATGAGGGTTTAAGGCAAAGCGTTTTTGGCGCTGAGGACTTTGACCCGGTTTTGGGTACCCACACCTCCCTTTACTTTGCCAGGGCTGAAAGCGAAAAAATCCGGGCTCAAGGCCAGTATGGCGGTGTTGTAACAGCCCTCTCCCTTTTCGCTATGCAGCAGGGACTGATCGACAGCGCCCTGATGGCAGGCGGTGGCCCCTCCGGCGCGCGGCCTTTTCTTTGTTCAACCTCGCAGGATATTTTTGATACGGCAGGATCAAAATATACCGCCGTACCTACCTTAAGCCTTTTTCAGGAAGCTGTCAAAAACGGTTTCCAGCGCGTCGGGATAGTCGGGCGGCCCTGCCAGGTCACCGCCAGCCGCAAAATGCAGCAGGTAAAGGAAATAAGCGGGCAGAATATCGCTCTGGTTATTGGACTGTTTTGCTTCTGGTCCCTGTCTGCAGAGCTTTATTCTTTTCTGCAAGAAAAAGGACTGTCTAACTGCAGCCGTATGGACATACCCAAGGACGGTGTTAATTTCCGACAGGAGGACGGCAGCCAAATTACCCTGCCGCTGGAAGAAATCCGTCCCTTGATCAAGGACACCTGCCTGGCCTGCTATGATCCTCTGTCTGAACTGGCCGACGTATCGGTAGGTTCCACTGAGCAATACCCCGGCTGGAACACTTTGGTAGTACGTACCGACAAGGGGCGGCAGCTGGTGGCAGGCGCAAACAAAGCCGGCATCATCGAGCTGCAGCCTTACCCGCATGATCGCCTGCCGGTACTCCGCCGGGCGGTTTTTCAAAAGAAGAAAAGAGTGCTAAAACGCCCTGACTCAACCTATATCGGCATCCCAGCCTGGGAAAAAGAGAGCTTTATCAAGGGAGGCGAGGAAGAATGAGCTGGAAAGACGTTGTTTACGGAAATCCGGGTGATAAGCTCCTCATCAACGGCAACGACGCCATCGCCCGGGGGTGCCTGGAAGCGGGGGTACGCTATGCTTCTTCTTACCCCGGCTCTCCTTCCTCAGAGATCACGGAAACACTGGGCAAGGCGATGGCCGCCTTTGACCTTTACGCGGAGTGGTCGACCAACGAAATCGTAGCCTTGGAAGGGGCGGCGGCAGCTTCTTTTACGGGCTTAAGGGCAGTCTGCACCATGAAGTCGGACGGCCTGAACGTGGCCCTGGATTTTCTCACCAGCATGAACCTCGCCGGCTGCAAGGGCGGACTGGTCCTGGTAGTGGCCGACGATCCCGCTGCGCACTCCAGCCTCAAAGAATACGACTCCCGCAACCTCGCCAGGGCCGCCCAGGTACCCGTGCTTGAGCCCTCCACCCCGGATGAGGCCAGGCTTATGGCCGGTTGGGCTTTTGATCTTTCCGAGGAGACTGGCGGGCCGGTTATCTTGCGCTCGGTTACCAGGGTGTCCCATTCCCGCGGCCTCGTGGAACTAAAAGAAATCGAAGGAACTAAAAAAACAGCAGAAATTCCAACGGGGCAGCGATTTCAGACCTTCTCCATATTTCATATGAAGGCCAGGGACAGGCTGCAGTTAGCCGCCGATATATACGAAACAAGCCCCTTCAACTTTTTTGAAGGGCCGCAAGAAGCGAAGACTGTGCTATTTTGCTGCGGGTCCAGTTATCTTTACGCGCGGGAAGCGCTCAAACTGCTGGGCTTAACCGGGGAAGTGAAATTGGTCAGGGTGGGTACCACCTACCCCTTGCCTGAAAACTTCATCCTGTCCCATTTGCGTGGCGCCGGGCAGGTCATCTTTGCCGAAGAAGTACGCCCGGTGCTGGAAGAAAGCGTCCTGCTTTTGTATGCCGGAAAAGCAGCCGGCCTGGGGAACATCACCTTTCACGGCAAGCTGTCCGGTGAGGTGGCCGGTGTGCGCGGCCCTGCCTGCGGCGAGATGAATACGGACATTCTCATTGAAGCGCTGGCCAAAATAACAGGGGTCCGGTATACCAAACAAGGCTACCCGGCTAAACTGCTGGACCAACTGGTAGAAAAGCTCCCGCCCAGGGACTTCGCCATGTGTCCCGGCTGCCCGCACCGGGCGTCCTTCTGGGCAATCAAGACCGCGGTGGCTGTGGACGGACGGGACGGCATTATCAACGGAGATATCGGCTGCTACAGTCTGGGCGCTTTCACCACCGGGTTTGAGCTGTTCGACACCCTCCACTGCATGGGCGCAGGACCCGGTATCGCCTGCGGTTTGGGCAAGCTGAAGAAGTTCGGTTTCAACAGGCCCGCGATCGCGGTGGTAGGTGACTCCACCTTCTACCACGCCGTCATCCCCGGCCTGATCAACGCCCGCTACAACGGCTCCGAATTCCTTTGCATCGTTCTGGACAACGGAGCGACCGCCATGACCGGACACCAGCCCCACCCGGGCACGGGCTTCAACGCCGCCGGCGATGCCGCGGAAGCCCTGTCCATTGAGGAAGTGGTACGCGGTCTCGGCATCGCGGTGGACGTAAGCGATCCTTTTAATATAGAAGAAACGGCCGGGAAGATTTTTGCCATGAACCGCCTGCCCGGTGTAAAGGTGCTGATTTTACGGCAGCTTTGTGCCCTGGTGGCGTACCGCAGGGAACGGAAAAAACGGCGTGTTACCGTGGACCCGGAGCGGTGCCGGGGCGAGTCCTGCGGCTGCGGCCGCTTCTGCACTAGCGTCTGGGGCTGCCCGGGGAACATCTGGGACACCGCGGCCGGCAAGGCCAAAATAGATGAAGCGGTGTGCGCGGGGTGCGGCGTGTGCGCTAAACTCTGCCCTGCCGGAGCAATTGCCGTCGAGGAGGTGGATTAGGTGAAAGACCCGTTAAATATTGTGATCACAGGGGTAGGCGGTCAGGGGAACATCCTGGTTTCGGAAATTCTGGCCAAGGCCGCCGCGGCTGAAGGCTTCAAAGTTACAGTGGGTGAATCTTACGGGCTGTCACAGCGCGGCGGAGCGGTATCCAGCCACATCCGTCTCTCGCAGGAATTCCAATACGGCGCGGTAATACCGGCCGGCCACGCTGATATCATCGTGGGTTTTGAGCCGGTGGAAGCGGCCCGGTCCGCGGCCACGCTGGGCCACCCGGGTACAAAGATCATTTTAAACCCGCGCCCGGTTTACCCGGTGGGTGTCCTGACCGGCGGGCATGCTTATCCTGACCCTGATGAGTTGATTAAGACCTTAAAAGATATGTCCGCGGAGGTTTTACTCATTGAGAGCAGTGAGCTGGCAGCTTTAGCCGGAGATCCCGTGGTCCAGAATATTGTGATGGTCGGCGCCCTGGCCGGTTCCGGCTACCTGCCGCTGTCACCGGCGACCTTTACCTCCGTCATTAACGCCGTAGTGCCTGAAAGAGCTTTGGAAATGAATGAGCAGGCCTTTCAGCTGGGGTTTGAGGCGGCCTGTGTTTTAATAGGGTTATAGGAAAAATAACGGATTGGGGGATTATAAATGTCATATTCTTTTGCTCCACTTAATGATGAGCATAGAAAACCTGTAATCGATATTTTTAATTACTACATCGAAAACAGTTTTGCAGCTTTTCCTGAACAAAAACTAAGTTATAATTACTTTGACATGCTCCTCAATGCTACCGCCGGTTATCCAGCAATTGTTGTTGAAGCTGAAAATGGAGAGGTTATTGGTTTTGCCTTGCTGCGTCCCTATCATCCAATACCGGTCTTTAAAAGGGTTGCGGAAATAACTTATTTCATTAAACCCGAACATACCGGGAAAGGGATCGGCCGTTCAATGCTGGAATACTTATCTGTAGAGGCCCAAAAGATTGGTATTGATTCGATCCTGGCATGCATATCCTCACTGAATGAAAACAGTTTAAACTTTCATCACCGGAATGGTTTCCAGCATTCCGGCACACTGTATAACATAGGTAGAAAATTTAACCGGGACTTCAGCGTTCATTTAATGCAAAAAACCATTTGACCGGTATCATATGAACTATGATTATTAATTACAAGGATTAGTTGCATTCCCTGTGGTCTTGTGCAAATGAATTCGCACCCACATTATTGGAGATACAAGAGCTATTTCGTAATTACAAAGATAGAACCAAGGGGCAGGCTTCAAGCCTGCCTTATTACTTCATAAGCTTCATCACTATGTGCAATAATTGTCGAATTGAGTATTTAAATTTTTTTATACGTGCGGCAGGATTATTATATTATTAGAAGCAATAACACTTATTGTCACTGTATTAAAAATTTGTCTAAACGAGGGTGTTATATGCTGCAACATCAACACTGCCAAATTCTAATTATAGGCGGCGGTACAGCCGGCCTCATAGTAGCCTCAAAATTAATCAAAAAGCTGCCCGCGGTCAGTATTGTCCTGCTCGACTCCGCCGACAAACACTATTACCAACCGGCATGGCTGTTTGCCGGTTCCGGAATTATGGCAAAAGAAAAGTCGGCCAGGAGCGAAAAATCACTGATCCCCAACGGGGTTCTTTTCCTGCAGGAAGCGGCAGAATTGTGTAATCCCGATGAAAATTATGTAATTACCAGCCAGGGCAAGAGAATCTTTTATGATTACCTGGCGCTTGCCCCGGGTATAACAGTCGATTGGGCCGGGGTTAAGGGGTTGGAGGGTTCTATCGGCAAAGATGGCGTTGTAAGCATATATTCCTATGAACAGCTGGATCAAACCTGGCAATCAATAAAAATTTTTCCGGGCGGCGCCGCTGTTTTTACTCTGCCCGCCACCCCGCTAAAATGCCCCTCGGCTCCGCAAAAAATAATGTACCTGGCGGAGGAATATTTCCACAAAACCGGTGTACGCAAGGATACCAACGTCATTTTTTTTACTGCCAAGGATAAGCTCTGTGAAATAAAAAAGTATGAAAGTACTCTCAAAAAAGTCATAGAAAGAAAAAATATCAAGATTTTCTTTAAGCATGACTTGGAGGAAGTTCGTCCTGACAAAAAAGAGGCAGTTTTCAAATCCCTGGTTACGGGAAGTAAAGAAACAATCAAATATGACTTGTTACATGTAACACCCTGCTTTCAGGCCCCGGTATTCTTGAAAAAAAGCCGGCTGACACAAAAAAACGGGTTGGTTGACGTTAACCCGTACACGCTGCAGCATCAACGCTACAAAAACATTTTTGCCCTGGGTGACGCTGCGGATTTGCCCACCCCAAAGACGGGGGCGGCGGCCCGGCGACAAGCCAAGGTGGTTGCCGAAAACTTAATCCGTTTACTCTCTTCCGGGCAGCCCGGCGCAAGCTACAACGGCTATACTTCCTGCCCCATTACAACCGGCTACGGCAAAGTTGTGCTCCTGGAATATGACTATGATAAAAAGCCGCTGGAGACCTTTCCTTTTAACCAGGCAAAAGAGAGATACAGCATGTTTTTACTTGACCGGTATGTATTGCCTTATATGTACTGGAATTTCATGCTTCCCGGAAGAATATGACATTACTTATGATTATGATTGCCCGTTATTTAACTCGCAAGCGGACTGCTACAGCACGTCGTTTCTACTGATCCTGACCATTTGACCGCCGTTATTAAATATCTCCATCCTACCGCCTTCCTGTACGGTGCGCCAAAACCCGGAAGGCTCAACTACAACCAACCCGGCTAGCGTTTCAACACCGTACTTGAAGAAGATCGGCGACAATGGCGTACTGGGACCCACCAACACGGTCACGGCCCCGCGGCTTAACTCCAGCAGGCGGGGCAGGGTCTTGTTGATAAGAGATGTGGCGGTAATAAAGACAAAGTCCTGTTCACCCAACAGATATTCACAGGCTGGATCCGGAAAGTCACCGGGGTTTGGGTTGCGTTCCAAAATAGAAAACTGAGACACCTTGGCCAGCTCTTCCAAGCCGGGGAAGTGTCCGACCACGGCCACTTTTTTGCCCCGCACCTGCTCTATGTAGTGGGAAAAAGCGTTAGCATGTTCTTGAAAGGTCAAAGGATGACCAAGCAGCTTGGCGAGTTGCTCGGGCGTATTGAACGCCGCATTGATTGCCGCTAAGCCAACCATCGCCCTCAAGTTGTTCCAGGATTTTATATTTGACGCCAGCTCACGGAGGGAAACACCGGTAATTCTACCCAGGTTCAGGCGACCGGGCTCCTTGCGCATGGTCAGCGACACTCCCACCCCTCCGGAGCGGACCAAGGTCCAATACAGGCCGATCATACATTCATTTGCCACCAGATCTTCCGGCACTGCCGCAATTAACTCGTCATAGATTTCCCACATTGCAAATTCTCCAATCTGACACTTTATATCCGCTTATAATAGGCCTCCCCGGCACAAGCGCGACACAGCACCCTGCCCTTAACCTTTTTTTCTCTTCCGTCCATAATACGCTCACCACAGTTCTCGCACTCGATCTTCAGGAGGGGCTTACCGGGCAAATCCTCCTTCGGTATATCCATAGATACATCCTGCACAGTAAAAACATCCGGATCCGGTATGTCCCTCCAAAACAACAAAGGATCTTCTCCGGGCGGCGGAAAATTACTGCCGGTAACAACCACCCTTACGCCCTGTTTTGTGGCCAAATCATAAAAAGTGGCCGCCATCTTGCCGTAGTCAACCCATTTCATGCGCCTCCTTCCCAGAGTACAGCCTGTTACCGCGTAAACAGCATCACTGACACAGCGGTCAACCTCGACATAAACAATTAAGTCCCTATATTCCAACGGGTTGTCAATTTTCAGCCTGTCAAGGGCCAGGTGGGCCATCCTTACGCCCAGTACGATTCCTGAACAGACATGTCCATGGTAATCAACTGCCACTTGTATATCCTCTGCCAAAGTGCGCATGCTACTCAATCCTTCCTTTCTTTTACTTCCAGGATATCCGCATCGGAAAGCGCCAAGAAATCTCCCTTCTCCAGCAGCTGCCGCGCTGTAATAATCAGAACTTTTCCCCCGCGGCGCCAGGTCGTGCGTCCTAGTGATGCGTCCGGGCGGTATGTAAAGCGGGGCGGGTTAGCCAGTCTGGCTCTGGACAGCCCCTGGATGGTGTCGGCCAGGCAAGGCGATCCTTCCACCGTAACATAGAGGTCAGGAGAATTCAGTTGCCCCAGCCGGTCTGTTGCAATCAGGGACATGCGCACTGCCAGCAGGAGATCAATACATTCCTCCTGGTGGTGCGCCAGGGCCTGTTTCAATAATATGCTCCTGTGCATCTCCCTATTTAACGGATAAATATGGGGCGTGCGCGGTGAAAAGATAATGTCGTCTTCGAAGTACGGCTTGATATCCAGCACCGGTGTCCCGTCCACCGCGTCTAATCCAGTGACATATAGACGCCTTCCCTCCACCCGGTCCAGTGTTACCAGGCTCAGGCCAATAGGGTTGGGGCGCGCTGGCGAGCGGAGCCCGAAAACACCGTACTCCGGCAGGTGATGATTTAACCTGCAGGGGGCGGCGGTCAGAGCACGGCGATCCATTAGGTGAAACCAGCTCAAGATCCAAAAGTGCGAGTGTTCTCTAATCCTCAGGAGCGCTTCCTCATATTCCGGGTAGATCTCTATTGCAGCTTTTTCATGCGTATCAGAAGGCCGCTTTGGATCAGAATAACGGGATATCACAATGCCGATGGGCTTAAGGACAATGTTTGCCGGCAAGTCTCGCCCCCCTTTTTTAACATCTCCGGTTGTGTGTCCCACTTAAAGCTGCAGCTGGGCTTGCCAAAGGAGAGGTTGGTGTCAGACAGTGAAAACTCCATTCCGTAAAACTTATCATAGAACACCTTCGCTTCAGCAAGCACATCAAAATGAAATATGCCGGGATGGATGATGTTGGCTATAAACATCAGGCCCAGCACCCACCGGGGGCTGCCGAAGTCCCAGCAGGGCGCCGGTAAATTATATATCCTTTTATTCTTTACTGCCTCCACATCTAAGCAGGCTTTGAGGCATTCTTCGTAAAAATCATCAACCGGTGAAGACATAAAAGACGAGATGAAAATAATTTCAGGATTGAGCGCTTCCAGCTGCTCAAGGGTAATCGACATGCCCGGTCTCCCTTCGCAGTCTATTTCCCTGTTGACACTGGTACCGCCTGCCGTTTCTACCAGCTGGTTTTCCAGGCGGCCTCCCTTGATGCAAAAATTGGGTTTTCCCATGGCGTAATACACCCGTGGTTTCCTATCTACTGTACGCAGGCCGCTCTCAATGAGCAACAATTTTTCTTCCAAATACTTAGCCAGCGCTTCAGCTTTATCCTGTAACCCAATAAGGCCGCCAAAATGCCGGATGGTTTTGATATATGCCCGGGGAGTCCGGATGTCATCGTGAAATCTACCCAGGTTGTTGTTGCAAAGCACATCCTCCCAAATTCGCACAACCTTTTGTTGCTCCCTTACCCCCATAGCAATTAGTATAGCTTCCATCATTTCCAAAGCCCTGGTAAAAGGGTATCCCCCCTGAAAATCTCCTTCCTGGTAAACTTTTTTTGCCACAAATCCCTTAATATTTAACTCACGCCCGCATCGCGGGCAGCAATTTTTTTCACCCAACCCAAGTCCTGCAGGCTTAAGTTTTGCCCCCATCGGCCCGTAGAAATCCCGTTTTAATATCAACTCACCGCAGCCGGGACATAATGTGTTGAGATATTCGGCCCCGGGGGAATTAAATAAATACACATAATTTAGTTTTTCTCTGAGCATGTCCCGCAGGCCTTCGGCCTTGCGTATTGATTCCTCTAAAGCCAGTTCGGCTCCCTCCACAGGTATAAACCTCATCACCTGCAATGGTATATCTGCTGAAATATTTGCCAGGTAATCAGCCAGAATAAGTATCTCTTGATTATGCCCCTTGCTGCAAATACAGGATACTTCCACATGTACACCGCTCTGGCAGAACCTTTCGATGTTCCTCAAAACCGGCGCCGGCGTGCCCCCTCCACATCTGCTATAAGCCTCTCCGGACATCCCCTTCACACCTATATTGACAAAATCAAGGAGCTTAATGATTTTGTCCAAGGATGCTTCGGTAAAATAACCGTTGGAGGAACAGCCAACCAGAAGGCCGCGCGCTTTGGCAGCTTCAGCAACATTGATAAAGGTTAGAAAGGACGCCAGGGGGTCGTTCATTAAAAAGGTAATTCCGATACAATCGTTTCTGACGGCCTCGTCCACGACCTGCTCCGGGGACAGATGATGAAACGCCCGGCTGGCTGGATCCATTTCCTTGACAATGGCTGCTGAAATACAGCCATCGCAATTAAAATTACAGCCAGCCGTACTAATCTGGAGGAATTTTCCTCCCGGATAAAAGTGCAATAAAGGCATTGTTTCTATGGAAATAGGACAGATAATCAGGTACCTGTCCGGATACAGCTCTACGATTTCCCGCCCTATTCTGCTGTATAGCCCGCATGCGCCCGTACCCGCTTCCGGCAGCAGGCAGCCCCTTTCACAAATATTACAACGCATTAGCCTCTCTCCTTATGGTTACCCATAAACCCGTTTCATTTCTGGCCGCATCATAGGAAGGTATGCCCGACTGCCGCAATGCGCTTCTATAACGCACCAGGTTATCATCACTATTATGATTTTTCGTCCTGCCCCGCCATTCCAGGTCTCTTCTCCGCATCTCGGCAGCCACCTGCTCTTTGAGTTCATTTGAGCCAAAGCCGCCGCCAATAAAAGCTATACCACCCGGCTTGAGCACCCGGTATATTTCCTGGAAAGCCTTGCAGTGGTCTTTCCAAAAAAACACCGACCCCCGGCTCATGGCCAGGTCAATCGACCCATCTTCCAGGGGGATCTCCTGGACATCCCCCCAAAGGGTCTGCACCTTGTCTTGCACACCCCGGCTGACAATGTTTTGGGAGGCTATTTGCAGCATTTCCTGCGACTGGTCAAACAAATAAACCTTAAAATCCGTAATCCCGGCCATTGCGATGCCCAGATAGCCACCGCCACAGCCAATATCCAGGCATGTCCCCCTGGCCTTGCCTGATTTTTCTTTAATTTGAGATGCAAGGACCGGATAAACCGGAGCAAACACCTCACGGGCGATTTTATCGAACTCCGGCACGTTCATTTCCATTAATCTACACCCCCAAATACTGCTCCCTTTTCATGCGAGGTTCATGCTTGCGCCGAGCGCCGGACAACAATCGAAGTTTGAAGATGGATTACTAGTTAATTTACTTTTAGCCCTGAATTCTTCAGCAATTCCCTGGCGTCAGCATCCGATAGATCAACATGATAGAACAACGAGTAAAAATTCTTTACTTCACTGACCATATCCACCTTATAAGTATCCGGGTATAGGGTTGCCGCCAGCCATTTCAAGCCCAGGAACCGGTTGACCGAAGGCGGACGATCAAACCAGTTGAACGGGTAATTCGGTATCTCATATACTTTATTGTTTTTAACGGCATTGATATTTGCCCAATCCTGGCTTGTCCGGATAAGATCATAAGCGCCTCCGGCATCCGCGCCCCAGGCCAAAATGACATCAGGATTCCATTTCAAGACTTGTTCCATGGATACACTGCTCATGCCGCTGCCGCCTTTGGCTTCAACTTGAGCAACGTTATTTCCATTGACCAGATCGAGAACAAGGGCATGGCTTCCGCCCTTAGGCTCTGTGGCAAGTCCTTTGGGCCCTTCGGCATAATATACTTTTGCTCTCTTTTCTTCAGGTATTGCTTGAGTTGCTTCCGTAACCTCATTCATAGTCTTATTGCAATAAGAGGCAAGTTCTTTGGCCTTGTCTCCAACTCCGAGGAGCCGTCCGATAAAAGTATAAGCCTTTTCCGTACTCTTGATATCCCCGTCCACAACAATCACCGGAATGTTAAGCTGTTCCTGGAGTTTGTCCGCGTCACTTTTTGTGGTATCGGTAAGGGCATCGGGTCCAACTGCGAATATGACATCCGGTTTGGCCTTAAGCAGTTCTTCGGTGTTGATCTTACCGTTCATTTGCAATCCACCCAGGAAGGGAAGAGAGTGATATTTGTCAGGTATGTATTTCTTTTCTTTGTCCGTTAACTGCATAGACCACCCAACCATCTTATCCGGAGCAAGGGAATAGATCATGATCATACCCAGAGGGCTTGTATAGTAGCACTTATTGATTTGGGCAGGAATGGTTAGCGCCCTTCCGGCATGATCGGTAATGGTTTGTGTCGTCGATTGCTGGGATACGCTCTTGTCGCGACAACCCGTAAAAAGGGTACAGATCATGACTGAAAGAATCAACAGAAAAGCAATAGCAAAATTCCTGGTCTTTATCATTTCGCACATCACCCCTTTAGAATTTTTTCTAACAAAGTTAAGCTAAGCTGTGCCCTGAGGCATGGCAAGCAAGCACTTTGGCTACGCGCTCATACAAATCTCTGAAGGCTTAGGGACAGGAACGCAAACACAAATCGTCCTCTCATCCGGCAGCTTGAACTTACCAATTCTCACCTCCGTATCATACATATCCCGCATCGAGTCTTCAGAGATCACGTCTTGGGGGAGCCCAATTCTTAATAATCTGCCTTTTTTTAGAGTTACCACTTTATCGGCACAGAAAAGCGCATGCCCCGGATCATGAGTGACCATCAGGATGCTTATTCCTTTCCGGGAAAGCAGTCGCACGTGTTCAAGCACGACATTCTGCTTACCAAAATCCAGGCTTATTGTGGGTTCATCCATAATCAGTATTTTTGGTTGCTGCGCCAAAGCCCGCGCAATCAGGACCAGCTGTCTTTCCCCACCGCTGAGCTTGGTATAAATTTTATCTTTTAAGTGGGTAATGTTTAGTTTGGCTAAAGACTCATAGGTAATTTCTTCGTCTTTTTTATTTGGCAGGGCGAGGCTGGATAAATGAGCCGTCCTTCCCATAAGGACAACGTCGAAAACCTTATAGGGGAAAGGCGGGGTATGCGCTTGCGGAATATAGCCCATCACTTGAGCCAGTTTTTTAGGAGATAATTTTTGCACATCATCACCATCGATCCGGACGGAACCGGCAGAAGGAGTCAACAGTCCGAGGATATTTTTAAGCAGGGTCGTCTTGCCACAGCCATTCGGGCCCAACACACACATCAGTTCACCGGCTTCAACCTTGAAAGAGATATCATGGAGTATTCTGCTTTGGTCATAGCAATAAGAAACACTTTCAACTTCCAGCATTACTTCCATCCCCTTACATTTTTTTTAAAAATCAAGATAAAGAAGGGTACACCGATAAAAGAGGTGAGAATACCCAGGGGGACCTCGACTGAGGCAAGGCAGCGAGCCACATCATCAATCAGCAATAAATAAGTTGCTCCGACGATAAACGTCACCGGCATGAGAACTCTATAGTTGGGACCGACGATTGCACGGGCCAGGTGGGGAATAACCAGGCCGATCCATCCGACCATACCGCAGATGGAGACTGATGCGGCTGTCACCAAAGTCGAACTGATAATGACAATTAACCTGAGTTTTTTGGTATTAATCCCAAGCGCCCGGGCCTCTTCTTCGCCGAACGCAAGCACATTTAATCTCCACCGGACAAGAAAAAGGGAGGTGAAGCCTATCAACATAGGGATTAAAACCATTATGAGATCCCTTTTATTCACAGAAGATAGACTCCCCATCAGCCAGAAGGTAATGGCCGGGAGTTTATCGTTGGCATCGGCAAAATACTTCAATACCCCTGTACCTGAGGAAAAAAGAGTACTAATGAGGATTCCGCCAAGTACCAGACCCAGTATGGGGTCATAATCCAGCTTGACATTGATCAAATAGGCCAAAAACACAGCGGCAAGTCCGAAAAGAAAGGCCGAAACCTGAATGATCAACCCGGATTGAGAAAGATAAATCGCCAGGCAAGCTCCAAATCCGGCGCCAGCTGAAGCGCCTAAAATATCCGGGGAGACCAAAGGATTTTTGAACATCCCTTGATAGGCTGCCCCTGCAGTAGACAAGGCTGCCCCTACCAGCATACCGGCAAAAATACGCGGCAACCTGATATTAAAGACTACAGTTTCCAGGTTCGTTCCCGTTACGCTGCCAAAATAATGGCCGTATAAGGTCGACATGAGCTGCGGGATTGAAATGGCATAACGTCCAATTGCAAAGGAAAATAAAAAGGCTGTGACCGGCAGTAAAATCAGGATCAATTTCTTCAGCGATGAATGCATATTTTCTGTCCACCATATGGTAATACTTCATCTTGAATTTATTAGCTCAAAAAATTTTTTATAGCTTTCTTTTACTCATAAAAGCACCAGTCCGTTGATATTTTACAGCCTGAATTGCGGCCGCCACAGCCAAGGCGATCCCGGCCGTCCTTTTGCCTCCAAGACCAAGCTCTAATGGGACGTATTCTGCCGATAAGTTTCTCTGATATGTTGAGCGGCTCCAAATACAAATATAAAAAGCTGCACTAAGAGAGCGCAGCTAAACGAACTCAATTCGTTTGAGTACTACCCCTTATTTTTTTTACATTTTTTCTCTTTGTTTTCGTTATGCATTCGAGACCCAAATAAACAAAACGAGGCAAAACAAAGCACACTTTTGATTTGAATATCATGTTATATATATTATAGTATAGTAACGAGGCGATCCAGTGTCAAGGAGTAAAATGATTAGAAGCCACCCGACATTACAAAACGAAATAAAACGCAATAACGGTTCACAGAAACTACACCGCGACCTCAAAGCCCCGGAAATCATATCTGTGTGTATTGCGCTATGGGCATGCTCGCGAGCACGAAGGGGGTTGATTACAACACCAGCACGACCTGATGGACCTGCCCGTCGTCTCGCAATCCAACGTAACAGCCCTCCTTCAACTCTTGTTCCTGAAACGCAGCTTCCCGCCCGTCAATTTGCAGTGCGGACGCTCCGCCGGACCGGCGCGACGGGTTTTTGACAGTAATCTGGTAACGTGCGCTGCCATAACGGTAGCTTACGGAAAACTCCCTCCATGCGCCGGGAATACAGGGGCAAATGTACAGCCGTTGGCCGCGGCGGCGCAGGCCGAGGATCCACTCCACCCCCGCCTGATACATCCACCCTGCCGCGCCGGTATACCACGTCCAGCCGGCGCGTCCCCGGTGCGGCTCCACCGTGTAAACATCTGCCGCCATGACGTAGGGTTCGCCGCCGTACTGCCGCGCTTCATGAATCGTGCGCGTATGATTGAGCGGGTTTAACAGCTCAAACAATTCAAAAGCCTCTTCTCCCCTGCCAAGCCGGCACCAGGCGATAATGCTCCAGATGGCGCCGTGTGTATACTGGGCGCCGTTCTCCCGGATGCCGGGCGGATAACCCTGGATGTAGCCCGGAGCCGGCTCCGTATGATCAAAAGGCGGGGTCAAGAGGCGCGCGACGTATAGTTCCCGGTCCACCAGTTCACGGTCGAAGGCTCGCATCGCCTGCAGCGCCTTCTCTTGCGGCGCCGCTCCGGAGATGACCGACCAGGACTGGGCAATGGCGTCGATGCGGCATTCCTCATTGTAAATAGAACCCAGCCAAAGGCCTTCGTCGGTGAAGGCGCGCCGGTACCATTGCCCGTCCCAGGCGTGCTTTTCCAATGAGGAGACCAGCTGGGCGCATACACCCCGGTAACGTTCCGCCCGCTCCAAATCGCCGCGCTGCCGGCACAAACCTGCAAACCGGGTCAGCGCGTCATAGAGGAACCAGCCGAGCCACACACTTTCGCCGCGGCCCTTAGCGCCTACACGGCTCAAACCGTCGTTCCAATCGCCGGTCCCGATCAGCGGCAGCCCGTGTTCACCGAAGCGTTGCAGCGCCCTGTCCATTGCGCGCAGGCAGTGCTCAAAAACAGAGCCGCTCTGGGTAGAGCCTTGCGTCGGCTCATAGCGTTCGGCTTCACCCTCCGGCAATGGTTCACTATATAGATACTGCGCCTCCTCGTCCAGTATACTGCCGTCCCCCGTATGCTCAACATAACGTCCAACGGTATACGGCAGCCACAGCAAATCATCGGAGAAACGCGTGCGGATGCCGCGCTGCGTCTCTTCATGCCACCAGTGCTGCACGTCTCCCTCCTCATATTGATGGGCGCAGTGCAGTAAAACTTGCTTTCTCACCAGGTCGGGGCGGGTGTGCAGGAGCGCCAGAGCATCCTGCAATTGATCGCGAAAGCCGTACGCGCCTCCCGCCTGGTAAAAAGCCGCTCGCGCCCACATTCTGCAGACCAGCGTCTGGTACAAAAGCCAGCCGTTTAACAGTACATCCAGCTCCGGGCTGGGTGTAGCAACCCTAACCTGGTCCAAAACATCCTCCCAGAATGCCCGCACCTGTTCAAAGGCCTGGTCGCAAACACGAGGTTGGCGGTATTTTTGCGCCAGCTGCACGGCTGCCTCCCGGGAATGTTCGCAACCGAGCAGGATGTACAATGTCTGTTCGTCGCCGGGCTCCAGGATGAGCTTGGACTGCACCGCGCCGCAGGCGTCATAAAGAGCTCCGGTTTGGCCTGACAGGCGCTCCCGGCTCAAAGCCGCGGGACTTTCCAGGGTCCCGTTGCGGCCGAGAAATTCGCTTCGGTCTGCCGTCCAGGACAGGTCGTATACCCCGGTGGAATTCTGATCCTCTTGCGGATAAACGCCTAAAAAGGCATGCGCTCCGCGAAATGTTTCCTGATATGCGTTGCGCGCCAGCATGGTTTGGGCCTCTTCATCCCACTCGGTGATGATGAAAGATGCGCCTCCCTGGCGACGCACACCCAACACCCACTCCGCATAATAAGTGATGGAAAGGCTCCTTCGCCCGGCGCTTCTGTTTTGCAATTGCAATTTGACCACCTTGACCGGGTCGTCAAGGGGCACAAAAACGGTCATTTCCTCCCTTACACCGTGTCTCTCGTGACCAAAGCAGGTGAAGCCGCGGCCGTGGGTAACGGTGTAAGGCTGGTCTTTGGCTGCGGCAGACGGCGTGGCGGACCATAGTTCACCGCTCTCTTCGTCCCTCAGATAACACGCCTCACCCGGCGGGTCGAGTACAGGATCGTTTGACCAGGGAGTCAGCTTAAACTCACGGCTGTTTCGCCACCAGGTGTAACCCGTACCGAGTTCTGAAACCAGACAGCCAAAACGAGGATTGGCGATGACGTTGCTCCATGGCGCAGGCAGGTAATTGCCGTTTTTGAGCAAGATCTGGTACTCCCGGCCGTCCGCCGTAAATCCACCCCAACCGTTGAAGAACAGCAGCCGGCGCTCCTCTTCCGGGATAGGCGCGGCAAACCTGTTTAACGGCGCTGCCGGAGTGAAGGGGGCCGGTAAGACGTCAGCCCGCCGGGGCAGTCTGGACTGCGCCCTGAGGCTGGGGCCGTCTGCCCGCAAAACAACACGGGCTGTTGCCATGAAAAGCGTTCTGTCCTCGTCCGGAAGCTGGCCGGCATTGATGATAAAGACACCGCCGGCTCCGGCGCAATGACGGTCAACGCCATGCTCCACCGCCCGCCGCAGGGCTTCCTGCAAGTCCTGCTGGTAACCACCCGCCGATTCGTTTAAAATGACCAGGTCGAAAAACAACCCAAGGCGGCGTAAATACTCGTGACCGGTCAAGAGTTTGACCAAAAACTGCATATTGGCACGGTCCTTAATCCTTGCCAGGAGCACCGGAATATCTCCGGAAATTCCATACGCCCAGAGGCCGGACTGCCCTTTTACGTTGACGGTGATACCTAGCTTTCGCTCCTGACCCAGCGGCGGGGTATATAATATCCGGCCCGCCAGCGTTTGGAAAACCGTAGCTTCGGCGGCTGTCAGGCGCAGGTGCCTGAGCTCGATTTGACTGCGATTCCAGGCCAGTTGAAAGGTCCGTTCAACCACCAGCTCTCCAGAGAAACGGCTGACAATGTCGAGCGCTTCTTCCCTTGTGCCTGCCACGGCTGTGACAGCGAACAGCTGCGCCTGTGCGCCAGGTTCGATGCTTAACCGCCGCCGCATCACAAAAGCGGGATCAGCCACAGAGCCCACCGTGCCATGCAGGCGGGAACGGATTCCCTGCGGCTGTGCCAGCGTATGGCCCCGGCCGATAAAGCAGGCGCGGTTGGTCTCGTATTCCACCGGACCAATACTCCGGCCTGTAACCATCAGCGAATGCGCCGCCCATAACGGCTTCTCGTCTTCCCGGCCTGGCCTGCGCCGGGCTAAGAGACACTGGGGTTCCTCCACATAGGCCGTTTTGATGAACAATTTGCTGAAGGCCGGGTGCGCGTCGTCGGCGCCGGGAGGCGCCAGGGCCAGTTCCTGAAACGTGGTGACTTCGATAATCCGCGCTTCAAGCCCGGTGTTGGTTAGTGTCAGCCTGCGTACTTCCGCATTCCATTCCGGGGACACGCAGATTTCAAGGCTCGTCTGCACATCCCCGTCCACACGCATGAAGGTGGCCCGGTCAAGAGAGAATTGCGCCCGCTGTTGTGCAGAACGCACCCGGCACGGCTGAAACGACGGCGACCATACCTTGTCAAGGGTAACATCACGGATATACAAGTAGCTCCCCCAGTCGTCCAGCACCGGATCTTCCTGCCAGCGCGAGACAGCCAGGCCTTCATACCGGATCAGCCCGCTGCCGCTGTTGGTCAAAATGGTCGTCAAGGTCCCGTTGGACAGGATACAAACCTCCGGCGCAGGCGTGTCCACGCTGAGGAATTCGCGGACACCGCCTGTCACCGCCGGCCCCGGTTCAGGGGCATGCGCGCAGCTCATGGCGGGATGTTTCATGATTGTTGGCCGTGGCGGAATACGTTCCTGCAGCAGCAGTTCCGCAGCCTGCACGCGCCTGTCACGGTGAAAGCGTTCGTATATTTTTTGCGGTGTCAGCAGGTTGGCGAGGGCCAGCAGGCTCATGCCCTGGTGATGGGCCATGAAACTCCGGATCACTACGCTGGCCTGCTCCCTGGGCAGCCGCTCGGAGGTGAAATCTATGGCTTCAAAGTAGCCGTATGCGCCACGGGCGCCTAGCTCCTCCAGTTTGCGCAGATCCTCCAGCCCTTGACGCATATTAAATGGTAAGGCCAGGATGGTCGCGTACGGCGCCACAACCAAATCTTGTTCGAGTCCGCGCTTGAAGCCGAGGCCGGGGACGCCAAACGCCCTGTACTGGTAGTTCATCCGGTAATCAAAAGCGTAGTAGCCGGATTCGGAGATCCCAAACGGGACCCCTCTTTGGTGCGCGTATGCGATTTGCCGCCGGACAACGGCACGGTAGGTGCTGTCCCAGACGGTGTTCCGGTAGGTACGCAAGAATAGCCAGGGCATCAAATATTCAAACATGGTGCCGGACCACGAGAGCAGCGTGACTCGCCGCCCTACCCTGGTCATGGTCCGCCCGAGCGCATGCCAGTGGGATACGGACACTTGACCGAGGGCGATAGCAATAAAGCTTGACAGCCTTGCCTCTGACGCCATCAGGTCATAGAGGACCTGGTCAGTTTCACGCAGCCCGGTATGGTAGCCCAGAGAGAACAATTTGGCTTGATGATTGTAGAGCGGGCGGAAATCTGTCCCGCTAACCAGCGCCTCGATCCGGTCGATCAGCCTTTGTCCGCGCCTGTGCCAATCCTTTCCGGCACATTCTGACGAATCCTTCAGATCAGGCGCCAGTTCCACGGCGAAGGCGACATCCAACGCTTCCAAATGCTTGACGCTCGCCCGTTCGGAACCCGGCTGACCGGACCCGGCAGGGTCCGACCGGAGCCATTCCGCCAGCCCCTCTTTGACTGTCATCAAACAGCCGACAAAGTTGCCTGAATCCACCGTTGACACATACTTTGGAGGCAGCGGTTCGAGAGTTGCCGTGTCGTACCAGTTGTAAAGATGGCCCTTCCACTGCTCCATTCGCTCTACCGTACTGATTGTCCGCTCCAAACGCTCCACCAGGCCGGGCGTATCGATGAACCCGAAATCCCGCGCAGCCAGCGCGCAGGCAAGGTAAAGCCCGATGTTGGTGGGCGAAGTGCGGTGGGCGATCCCGTTAGGCGGCTCAAATTGCACGTTATCAGGCGGCAGCCAGTGATCTGTTTCAGTAACGTAATCCTCGAAGAAAGCCCAAATCTGTTCCGCCAACTTGCGCAGTTCCGCTTCCTCAGCCGCCGCCGGCGGGCGCTCCGGCCGCTGCGCCGGCCGGTCCATCCAGCGTACTAAAAGCGGCGCCGCTGCCCAGCCGGCGCAAAGCGCCCAAAGCGCCCACCGCAGCGCCGGAACGGCAGCGGTGGCCGCTGCCAGCGCCTGGAGGATTATCAGCGCGTAACCCCCAGACATGCCCAGCAGCGCCGGATAGCGCCCAGCACGGCTGCGCCGTTCAACTTCCGCGGCGCTGACCCATTCCAGCAAACGGCGTTTTGATACAAACAAGCGGTACAGGGTCCTGCCGATGGCGTCCAGCAACAGAACGCTTTGAAACGGCAGGGTAATAATGGTTACTAAAACTTGACCGGCTGTCGCCAAAAGGCTCTTGGGACGCCAGAACGTCCTTCTAATCGCCGCCAATTGGCGGAATAGCGGCAAAAACAAGGTAGCCAACACAACAGCAAGCCAGCGCCCGGGAGAACCCGGCAACACGCTCACGCCAAACAGCAGCAGCGCCAACAGGACCGGCGTCAGCAGGCTGCGCCGCAGGTTGTCAATCATCTGCCAGCGGGTGAAAGGAGATAAATCAACCGCCCTGAGAATGCCCTTCCGGTCGCGAACACGGCGCCACAGCCATGGGAGCAATTGCCAGTCACCGCGCACCCAGCGGTGCATCCTCTTTTGATAAGCGCTGAACGTCGCCGGGTGCTCATCGATTAATTCGATATCCGACAAGAGGCCCGCGCGTAAAAATCCACCTTCCAGCAAATCGTGGCTGAGCACACGGTTTTCCGGGATACGTTCACACAGGACCTTCGCAAAGGCCTCAACATCGAAGATTCCCTTACCAGTAAAAATGCCCTGCCCCAACCCGTCCTGGTATGGATCAGAGACGGCAAAGGCATACGGGTCGATGCCCGGATCGGCCGACCAGAGGCTTGCAAATCGCGAGCGTAAAGAAGCTCCGTGGCTAATGCCGATGTGCGGCTGCAGCACGCCGTAGCCCTCCACCACCCGGGTCTGCGTGCGGTTTAACCGTGGCCGGTTGTAGGGCAAATGGATGGTACCGACCATCCGCTGCGCGCTGCCCAGCGGCAGTTGCGTATCCGCGTCAAGGGTGATGATGTAGCGAATGCCCGGCAAGACAGAGCTGTCCCCTGCTATCAGGTCGTAAGTCGTACCGGCCCGTCCTTTAAGCAGATCTACAAATTCCACCAATTTACCGCGCTTGCGCTCCCAACCCATCCATACTCCTTCGGACGGGTTCCACAACCTGCGGCGCTGAAAGAGGTGAAAGGTACTCCCGCCGGGGAGGGCGTACCTGCAGTTTAACTCCTCTATGCCGGCCCTGGCGGCGTCAAGGACCCCGGCGTCCTCCGGCAGTTTCTCCGATGCCGCGTCAACCAGATCACCCAGGAGGGCGAAGTGAATATTTGCATCGCGGTTGGCCAGGTAATGCAGTTCCAGCCGGGCTACCATTTCCTGCACTTCTCTGGCTGAGGACCAGATGACAGGTATGACGACCATAGTGGCAGCCTGAGGTGGCACCCCGCGCGCGAAATCGTATCTCAACAGCGGCTGCGGCTGCCTGACGCACCCTATAAGCCAGTGTACCGCGGTTATTGCCCACTCGCTCACGGGCAACAACAGGGCCATCATGATCAACACCCACTGAGCAATTGAAAAAACCGCGCCCTCTCCGATCCAAACCGCGAAGACGAGCAGGGCGGCCGCGAACAATATAGTAAGGACGGCAAAATACGTACCGGTGGCGTGACGCAAAACCCCTATTTCCGGCAAATAACGGGTGGCGCTGCACACTTTCAGCGCGCGCTGCAGTTCTTGGATCCCGTCAGGCTCGAGCAGGTAGTATGAGACAAAGGCATGGCGGGGCAATTCCTCTAAATGCGCCGGACAGCCGCCAGCCCCACCCGCCTGCGCACGATCCGCAGAGACCGGCCCGCACCCCTTGGCCGCAAGCTCGACAGCGTGCTGCGCGACCAGGTTTTCCGGCACACGCAAGCGGCGGGCCAATTTTTCAACCTTCCTTCGCAATACGTCGCGGCTTGAAAAATCAAGCAGGGGGTAGACACCTGCGCTTTCTTCGCAAAGCGTCCTCTCAACTATGCAAATCTGCTCGAACCGGTCTTGCCAGTTAAGGCGCGATATTTTTCGCAGGCTGCCGATCAGGTTGCCTGTTGTAACTTGATAGGCAGCCTGCAGCTGAAACTCGTAAGAGACGATTTGATCAAGGCTCTCGGGACCATTTTCCAATTTGCACATCAGCCATTCCCGCACGGTGGCCGAATCCTCCGCCCACTCGCGCAGGCTCCTGATCAGATTGACGACCAGCGGGCCGGAGAGCGGCATCTCTTGCCCCGCTGCTTCAAGCGCTTCATTAAGCAGATCCGGACTCAACTTCGACGGCTCTATGCGCGACAATAACCGTTCGACTAACACGCACACCTCTCGTCTTTCGCGAACCAGCTCCATGACTTCGGCCAGGCGCCGGATTAAGGCAATGCGTAAGATTAGCGGGATCGCCCATACCTCGGCAATGGTTAAAACAGATACTTCCTGGTACGAATTGGTATATGAAACCAGTGAGTCCTCGTCCAGCAGCCCGTCCACATGTTCAAGATAATCGGCGCAGATAGACAGCACCCTAGCCTTGCCGGATTTGCGCAGGTGCGGCAAATCCCGTAAAAATTTACCGGAGAGCTGGCGCCGGATGACCAATACCTGTTCTTCGATAAACTCAGCATGGTCAAGCAGCCATTCTTCAGCGGGCTGGGAGCAGCTTGCGGACCCGTCCTGCAAAGAGCGTATCAAGGCGCGCAATTCTTTTACATCTGCATAAAAATCACGCCAGAGGCGATTGGATGGCCTGCGTCTCAGGTATGGATCATGGGTCAAAGCAATTTCATGAGCTTTTTGTTGGAGTTGTTCAGTATTTAAAATCAGAAGGTCCCCCCGAAGAGAATCAAAAATTGCAAGGGAATCCAGGATCATTGCCATTGGAGATGAAACCGGAAACAGTTTAAATATTTCCCTTTTGGAGAATAATTATTTATCTTCAACTAATGAAAAACAAAGAAAGGGACGGCATCCGGCAAAAGCAAGCCGAACACCGTCCCTTCAATAAACAAAGTCCCCGGATTATATGGTTACAAGCTATATGATCTCTGTCGTGTCATTAAATACCCAAACACAGCTATAAGAACTATCAAAACTGATTCATAGCTGAAAAGCGGAGTATTGTTTAAGCCATACAGGGTGAAAGTAAGGTATTTTTTATATAGTTCCCTGACTTCATCAACTTTCATGGAATCCTTGTATGCGTTAATGAACTCCTCCTGGTTTAACGCCCTCCTGAGGACCTCATCCCAACCAATAACAAGAGCTGCGTCTTTAGCCGGAACTTGATCAGATTCCTCAGCCATGATATCAATATAGTCTTTCAAATCGGGAGTTACAAAGGCGCTAAACTTTTTATAGAAACTGTAATCAATAATTGGGAAGCAACAAAAAGAACCTCCCATTCAGAGGTTCTCTCTCCCAAGCCCTATTGGTTAAAATATGATTGACAGGCACGTAAGCCCCCCGTTTCCTTTCCTGAACTCTGAAATGTCCACCTCGACCGTGGCAAACCCTTCTTTTTCAATACACTCCCTGGTACGGGGGTAACCGCCGGGGACCACAACCTTGCCGTTGACTGCCAGACAATTGGCGCTATAGGCTTCTTCCCCGGAGACAATAACTTTTCTGTATCCGGAAAAGATATTATGGTCAAAATGGCCGGGGGCCATTATAACACAGCCATCCCCAAGGTAAGTGCAGACTGTTTTAAGATGCAGGGTCCCCTTGATTTCAACCGGTATGACCTCGTAGCCATTGTCCGCAACCAGGGCTTTAACCTGTGCAACCGCATGCTGGTTGGTGCGTTCGGACAGTCCGATGTATAGTTTGTTGTTAATTCTCAGTACATCTCCCCCGTCGATAAAACCGGGAGATGTAATTTCTCTTGTAGTTTTATAACTTGCAAGCAGCTTCTTGACTGCAGCCGTTTCCAAAACCCTTGATGGGGCTTGCATACGGGTGATAATCGCAGTTTCGCCCGCTACGATGGCTGTATCTTCAACAAAGCAACAGTCAGGCAATCTATCGTCGGCATCCACTTGCAGCAATGTCAACCCCAATTGCTGCAAGGTTTGACAGTACCGCCGGTGCTGTTCCCTGGTTAGTTGAATATCGATCCTGCCATTATTGCCCTTTGGCTTGATACACTGGTCATAATTACCGGATACGCCGCGGACGACGGCAAAATGAACTTCTTTAGCATTAATCAATGTTTGCATCTTCCTTTTTATTTGAGTTTAAGATTCAAAAGTCACTT
The DNA here is from genome assembly GCF_004369245.1 of Pelotomaculum sp. FP. Taxonomy (NCBI): domain Bacteria; kingdom Bacillati; phylum Bacillota; class Clostridia; order Eubacteriales; family Desulfotomaculaceae; genus Pelotomaculum; species Pelotomaculum sp. FP. The sequence goes on from NZ_QFGB01000017.1 coordinate 53,671, forward strand.
TTCTTTATTTGCCCGGTATGGGACCTATCAAGAACTTACCCCCGGGGATCTTGCTTATCAGCATAACAACCGCAATTGTGCCCAGCGCGCACAGAATGAAGGAGTAAACGCCGGCCAAAAGGTGGTGAGAGGTTAGTGAGAACCTGTCTACCATTCCGACGGCATATATCAACAGGAACGCATGAACAAGATAAATCCCGTAGGAGTATTTCCCGGCCAGGGAAAAAAACTTGAATATAATCGAACCGCTATTTGCAATGACCATTGAAACTCCGTAGAGAAATATGATTTCAGACACTGTGTAAAAGAACATCGACGGCTTTAATGATGTAGAATAGTTTAAGTTAACCAGCCCGCCGGATACTCCCTGCATCAACTCGAAACCTATCCATATGAAAAGCGAAGCCAGTACATAGGTGTTCCAGATACAGGACCTTGCTACGAATTCGCGCCAGCGTGGCAATATCAAACCGGCTATCCCGCCAAGAATAAAATAAAAGAAAAAGTAGATAAAATTCCGGTCGCGCAGTTCGATAAAAATGACTTGCACCGCTTTTGAGCCTGCATGTAAATCAGCTGACGGAATATAGCTGCTGGAAAACCACATTATGAACGTATAGATGGCTGCGAGAAGGCCCACCGCTGCAGCAAAGCGGAGCTTACTGTCAAGTATAGCCGGGGCTTTTCTAAACAACGATCTAAAGACAGGATAAACGAGGTAAAACTGAAATATCATCACCACAAACCAGAGGTGGTAAAAGGCGTTCCCATATAAAAGATCTTTGGCTAAACCCCTCAACCATAAATAATTAGTTGCTGGAAGACCATTAGAATAGATTTCGTATGCGATCGACCAGATTAAGTATGGAAGCAGGATATCCTTAACTCTTTTCCATAAGAATTTTGGATAATCCAGGTTATCATAATAGTTATAGACGAGAGCTGCGCCTGTCACGAATACAAAAGCCGGCACGGCAAACTTGGTGATATTAAAGAGCATGCCGATCATGGCGGCATCGGCAAATTGCATTTCCGGCCTGCGAATATAAACACCAAGGGCATGCTGGAGTATTACCGACAGGATGGCCATACCCCTCAAAACATCAAGCTCGTCAATTCTCTCTTTTCGCCTGGCTGTCATCAGATGCTTTGCACTGTTGCCATTCGACAGCTTCCCCTAAATAACGTTATGAAACGATTATAACAAAAATACTAATAGTAATACAAATAAAGTATCGAACCACCCACCTGGCTGCCTTTCACTTCTTGACATGCTATATTTTTAAACTATACTAAAATAGTACCTTATATATCAAATATTGTTTAATGGAGTGTATTAAGGGGGCTGGATATAAATGCAGAAAGAAATGATTGAGGCCTGCGGAAGTATCTCCAATGAGCAGGTAATGGAGGTCCGCTGGGGAGACTGCGACGCTGCGGGGATCGTATATTATGCTAAATACTTTGACCTGTTTACGGACGGCCGGGTGGCACTGCTGCAACAAGTAGGCCTTCCCTATCAACAAACCTTTCATGAACAGGGTATTGTGGTGGTCGCTGTTGAAGCGTCCTGCCGTTACCGGAAAAATCTAAAACCTGAAGAGAAATACATTCTAAATACAAAGCTTGCCCGTTTAGGCCGTACCCGCATGGTCTTTGAATATATTATTACCAAGTTTGATGACCATTCAATAGCTTGTGAGGGAAAGACTGTGCACACCTATGTTGATGATACGGGCAAGCCTTTCGACCTCAAAAAAAGGCGCCCGGATTTATGGGCAAAACTTGAGGAATGTACTAAGCAGTTTTACTGCTTGGGGAATATTTAGTTAAATGATTGGGCCAAGAAACCTTTTGATTCTAATCAGTAAGGTTATAAGGAAAACTATGGTTGAAAAAAAAGTACCAAAAAACCTAACCTGTTCGGCAGTGAATGCCACAGCCATATAGACCCCTCCGTAACCAGATTATATCATTAGCATATGATTCCAACCGGAGAAGGTTCCTTTGAAGCGGATTCTCAAGTGCTTACGAGGGAGTAAAATAATTCCTCATATTAAAATACCAATAAATTTACGCTAATCCATTTGATTCCTGTTCAATAGGAAGATTTGGTAAAGCTGGAGAGAACCGGAGCCACTGACCGGCCTGTCACAGAGGATGGACGGAAATAAAGCAATAAACTTAAACCTACCAGGTTAAACCGGAGATGAAATCAACGGTTTCCTGCCTTAACGGCTTAGAAAAAAACTGTCCAGATGGTCCGTATTCCACTATCTTACCAGCCATCATCAGTACTGTCTCGTCAGCGATCCTTTTAGCCTGAAATAGGTTATGGGTTACCAGAACAATAGTCAGCGTACAGGATAGTTGTGTGAGGAGCCGCTCTATCAGCATACTGGAAGCCGGATCCAGGCTGGAACAAGGCTCATCAAGCAATAACACCTCCGGATCGACGGCCAGTGCCCTGGCAATGGAGAGCCTCTGCTTTTGCCCGCCGGAAAGTTCACCGGCCGGCCGATTCAGCTTGTCCACGACTTCCTCCCAGAGGCCGGCGTGTCTCAAGCTTCGTTCACATATCTCACTCAATTTCTGCTTATTTTTTTCACCAAAGTACCGCGGCCCAAAAAGAACGTTTTCCTTAACGCTCATGGGCAGGGCTACAGGAGTTTGGAATACCATGCCAACCCTGCGGCGGATAGAGGCTATATTGTTTTTTTGATATATGTTTTCCCCTTCGAGCAAAACTGCACCGCTATAATTAAAACCACTATCCAACTCAGCCGTCCTGTTAATACTTTTTAAGAGCGTCGTCTTGCCACAACCCGACGGCCCGATAACGGCAAAAATTCCACACCCCCTAAATTCCAGCGTAATATCCTTTAAGACATGGCTTTTTCCAAAAAAGACATTCCAGTTCTCAACCTTAACTACCATATCTGCTAGACTCCTTTTCTATGACGCCCCTTAAGCCATAAAGCCGTAATGTTTAATAACAGGAGCAACAGGACCAGCAAAAGAGCTGTGCCATAGGCTTTTTCCATTGAAATATGCTGACTGAATAAGACATATAAATGATAAGGCAAAGCCATAACCGGCTCCATTAAGCCTCCGCTCATCCCGGCAGAAATAACGGCCGCAGTGACCATGATCGGGGCTGTGGCCCCGGCAGCGTAACCCATTGCTAATAAAATACCGCTAAGCATGGCCGGCGCCGCCTGAGGGATAATGACCCTGATCAGCATGTACCAGCGGGAAACACCCAGCGCAGCGCCAGCCAGACGATACTGTTCATTTACGGCCAGCAACGCATCTCTTGAAGTAAGCACAATGACCGGGAAAACCATGATCCCTAAAGACAGGCCGCCGGCCAGCAAGGAAATCCCCATACCAAAGTAGACCACAAAAATAGCGTAGCCAAAGAGCCCGGTAACGATAGAAGGAATCCCGGCCATACACTGAATTGTCATATTTACAAGGACTTTAAGTTTTGCATACCTTCCGTATTCGGACAAATACACCGCTGTGATCACGCCAGGCGCCGCTGAAGCAGCTACAGCAATCAAGACCAGCAGGCAGGTGCCTTTAACGGCTGGCAAAACTCCCCCGCTGGTCCCCAGTGGTAAACCCTTGGGGGTAGTAGTTAAAAACTCCAGAGTTAGTGATGAGCCGCCCCGACAAATCAGATAACCGATAATGCCAATTAAGATCAGCAGTATGAGCAGGCCGGAGCCCCAGAACAGCAGCAGCAACAACCTGTCCAGCCAGGATCGTAGGATCAACTTTTCCTCACCCCGCTCCCTATGTCTTTTCTGATTATCGTTAAAGTCAGGTTAATCATAAAGAGGATCGTGAGCAAAACCAGTCCGGCTGCGAACAAAGCCTGGTAATGCGGGCTGCCGGCTTCCGAGGCGCCCAGTTCCAGAGCGATCAGGGCTGAGAGAGGCTCCCCCTTGCTAAACCAGGATGCCGGCAGTCTCAGTGTGTTGCCGGCAAGCATTAAAACCGCCATTGTTTCCCCGGCCGCCCGGCCAAAACCAAGGATCAGGGCTCCAAGCAAGCCTTTTTTTGCGAGAGGCAGCAGTATCTTCAGCACCACATATTGCTTGGATACGCCGAGTGCTAGAGCTGCCTGTCTATATTCTTCCGGTACGGCGCGAAGGGCGGATTCGGATGTGGTGACAATATACGGCATAACCATCACAGTCAGAACCAATGAAGCGCAAAACAGCGACTCGCCGCTTGCCATATTGAAAGAGACCTCAAACCATTTTACCAAAACAGTGGCGCCGACAAAACCATACACCACCGAGGGAATACCGGTCAGAATGTTCAACACCGGCCTAAACGCCCCGGCTAGCCAGGCGGGGGCAAATTCGGCCAAAAAAATGGCTCCGCCCAATCCCAGGGGTGCAGCAAGAAACATCGCTCCAAGGGCTACCCAGAGCGTGCTTAGAATCATCGTCCCCAGGCCCAACTGCGGGGGACGGGCAAGGGGATTCCAATCAATCCCGCTAAACACTTTGAAGGGTCCATATGAAGACCATACCGGACAGCTTTCCCTGGCAATAAAAACAATAATCGCCAGCAGCAGGATGGTGACGCAGACCGACACCAGTAAGCTGGTAAAGCCTGCCAAAGCATCCTCTATTGGTTTCCCCTTGATTATACTTCGCATAACACCAACCCACAAAAAATCTGTGGGTAGTGAAGCGTCAACTACCCACAGATGGTTTGATTTTTTGTTGCGGAATGAAATGGTTTACTTGGCGGCAGGAATGAACCCCATCTCTTCCACCACCTGGAGCCCTTTTTCGGACATCAGGTAGTCTATAAAGAACTTCAGCTGCTTGTCCGGCTCGTCCTTTGTAAATATCAACAGCGGGCGTGCTATCTTGTAATTTCCGCTGCTTATGTTTTCCGTAGTGGGGGCAACGCCTTCAACACTGAGTACGCCTATTTTACCCTCATTCTGTGTTACCATCCCGGTGGAGACATAGCCGATAGCGTCAGCGTTTTCCATTACCTTCACGGCAAGGGCGCCCATTGAAGGAATTTGAATGGCCTCCTTGGCGATAGGCGTTCCCTTCATCACTAGCTCGTCAAACACCTGGCTGGCGCCACCGCCCAAATCCCTGACTGCGACAATAATGGGGCGATCCGGCAACCTTTCGTCCAGCTGTTTCCAGGCGCTTATTTCACCGGCGAAGATTTTTTTGACTTCTTCCGTTGTGATATCAGGTTTAACCTGGAGCACCGGGTTTTTGGGATTTACAGCTATTGTCAGGGCATCAGTACCCAGCTTATAAATTTTTCCGTTGGGCATTTTTTCTTTTTCTGTATCTTTTATATCCCGTGCAGCCAAACCGATATCCACGGTGCCTTCAGTGGTTGCCTTAACGCCAAATCCCGAACCCCCGGTTGACACAAAAATGATAATAGGCTCCTCTGAAAAGCTGGGATCAACATTATTCCAGGTTTTATACTTTTCCGTAAAATCGTCGGCACATTTGGCGACAGTGGGCGCCAGGGTGCTGGAACCTCCTATTTTAATAGATTGATCTTTCGCTGCAGCGTCATCGGCAGTTTTTGCTTGCTGCCCGCATCCTGTCAATAACACAAACGATAACAATAATGATAAAATGACTGTTATGTACTTACCCCTATTCATTACATTACCTCCATAAAATTCCTTCCTACTAGAAAATTTTTTCTTAAACTTAACATAAGCATCTCAATAAGTAAAATTAAAAATATTTATTAGCTTATACGTTTAAATATATAAATTTTAATATAATATAATCACTCGATTTCTTCTCTAGGGTGGCTATTATCCTTTTTAGTATCAAAAACCGGTCTTATGTACCGATAATACCCCGCACTATATATCTTAGATCCGCACAGCCAATTTGAAACTCTCAGTTCTTTCTCAGAGAAGCAAATTGTAGTTCTTTAATCTTGCATAAGCAAGTTATCACCAGGCAATTGGTATACAGGCGTCCTGGACAGGCTAAGGGCAGGGTAAGACTCGCCTGCGGCCTTCATATTTTTAAATGCGACTGAGAGCATCAGTTTAAGGCGATTCAATTGATTCACTTCGCTGGCGCCGGGATCATAGTCCAGGGCGGTTATATTTGCTTGCGGGAAATTCCTCTTTAGTTCCTTAATCATCCCTTTGCCGGTAACATGGTTGGGAAGACAGCCAAAAGGCTGCACACACACGATGTTGGAAACCCCGCTTTTAATCAGATCAATCATCTCCGCGGTTAAAAACCACCCCTCGCCGCAATGGTGTCCCAGCGACATGATTTTGCTCGCCAGGGAGGCCTTATGGTAGATGGAACTGGGAGTATTAAACCTGCGACTTTTCGCCAGCAGCGCATTCATCACCTTGCGACTGTTTTCCAGGTAATGAATAAAGAACTTCCCGAGGAACAAATGGCTGGGTTTCCCGGATAGATACTGATATTTATAAATTAAATCATAAGCGCAATAGAGGAAGAAATCGAGCAAGTCCGGCAAAAGCACTTCTGCCCCTTCATTTTCTAAGAGCTTCACAATATTGTTATTGGCGGTAGGATGATATTTGACCAGTATCTCCCCCACCACGCCCACGCGCGGTTTTCCCGCCGGTGTTATTTCGAGCCGGTCAAACTCTTCCACAATTCCACGCAAGTTGTCTTTATAATCCTTTTTGTTGCCGGTGATAATTTGCGATTTACAGCGTTTAACCCATTTTTCATAGAGCAAGTCAGCCGCGCCTGAAACTCTTTCATATGGCCTGACCCGGTGCAATACCCGCATCAGTAAATCACCATAAACAACCGCTTTAATCGCTTTTTTGATGAGGCCGACAGTAATTTTAAAGCCGGGATTTTTTTCTGTGCCATAAAGGTTGGCCGATAACACCGGTATGTTTTCAAACCCGGCCTCATTTAAGGCTTTTCTTAAGAGACCAATGTAGTTGGTTGCCCGGCACCCGCCACCGGTCTGACTGATAACTACCGAGGTATGGTTAAGGTCATATTTCCCTGACTGCAGGGCCTCCAGCAGTTGTCCAATTACGATGATGGCGGGATAGCACGCGTCGTTGTTAACATATTTGACCCCTTCATCCACCGCGTGCTTTTCTACTGTGGGCAGTAATTCAATATTATAGCCATCTGTTTTAAACACTTCTTGCAGAAATTCAAAATGCATAGGAGACATCTGAGGGCACAGTATTGTATGGTTGTTCTTCATTTCTTTAGTAAACACAATTCTCTTCGGAGAGCAAGGAGGCTCCTCTTTTGCCACCCCATTTTTTCCATTATCACCCATTACTGCCATAAGGGAGCGGAGTCTGATTTTTGCAGCTCCGAGATTGGTACCCTCATCTATTTTAAGTATGGTATAAATCTTGCCCTTGGAGCTAAGGATCTCCTGCACCTGGTCGCTGGTGATGGCGTCCAGGCCACAGCCAAAGGAATTAAGCTGCACCAGTTCCAGATGGGCTTGGGTGGTTACGAAGCTGGCCGCCGCGTACAGCCGCGAATGATACATCCACTGGTCAACTACCCTGATCGGCCTTTCGACTTTCCCCAGGTGGGCAACCGAGTCCTCCGTAAGCACGGCCATTCCAAGGGAATTAATAATCTCCGGCAGCCCGTGGTTAATTTCCGGGTCCAGGTGATAAGGCCGGCCGGCCAGCACAATTCCTTTTTTCCCCGTTTCCGCAAGATAAGCCAGTACTTCCTCTCCTTTTTGTCTAATATCTTCTTTGAAGCGCCGGTCTTCCCGCCAGGCGCTGTCGACGGCGCCAACAATTTCCTTTTTGGGAATTCCCCAAGCGCCAAACTCCTGATATAGCCGCACGGCAAGCTGCTTCTTATTGTCGTAGGGGAGAAACGGGTTAATTAATTGGACATCCTGCTCCCGGAGCATATCCAAGTTGTTTTTGATTACATCAGGATAGGAAATGACCATGGGACAATTAAAATGGTGGTTAGCCTCTTTTTGTTCCAGACGCTCATGAATGATTGAGGGATAAAAAATATACTTGACTCCTTGTTTGATCAGGGAAGCAATATGCCCGTGCACCAGTTTGGCGGGGAAACAGGCCGTATCGGAAGGGATGGTCTCACTGCCCAGTTCATAGACAGCCCTTGATGAACGAGGGGAAAGCGCCACTTTAAACCCCAAACCGGTGAAAAAGGTAAACCAGAAAGGATAATTTTCATACATGTTAAGGACCATAGGGATGCCAATGGTACCCCTCCCGGCCTCTTTTTCCGGCAAAGGTTCATAGCTGAGGAGGCGTTTATATTTATACTCATACAGATTAGGGAGAGAACCATGGTTATTGTCTTTCCCTGTGGTTTTTTCACAGCGGTTGCCGGATACAAATCTGCTGCCGTCCTGAAACTTATTGATGGTGAGCAAACAATTGTTGCCGCACCCGCCACAGCGGTTTAATTTGGTCGCAATGGAAAACTGGTTTAACTGGTCTTTTGACAGGAGGGAACTATGTCGCCCTTTTTGCCTGCGGTTACGGGCTATGAGAGCTGCTCCGAAAGCCCCCATCAGGGGAGCGATATCCGGCCTAACCACATCTTTTCCAGTGATGATCTCCAAGCTTCTCAGCACGGCATCGTTTTGGAAGGTCCCGCCCTGAACCACAATTCTTTCACCCAGTTCCCCCGGGTTTCTCATCTTGATAACCTTAAACAAGGCATTTTTGATCACCGAGTAAGAAAGCCCGGCTGAGATATCTCCTATCGTGGCGCCTTCCTTCTGTGCCTGTTTCACCATAGAGTTCATGAAGACGGTACACCGGGAACCTAAATCTACCGGAGCAGCCGCGGTCAAGGCCAGCCCGGCAAAATCCTGTACCGGAATATTCAATGAATGAGCAAAACTCTCAATAAAGGAACCACACCCGGAAGAGCAGGCCTCATTCAGCATTATATTCTCAATGCTTCCATCCTTAATCTTGAGGCACTTCATGTCCTGGCCGCCGATATCCAATATTAAATCTACTGCGGGATCAAAAAACTGCGCGGCTGTATAGTGCGCCACTGTTTCCACTTCCCCCACATCAACATGCAGGGCGGCTTTTAAGAGCCCTTCACCATACCCTGTTACCGCCACATTGGCGATTTTTGCTGCGGCAGGCATACGGCTGTATAGCTCTTTCAATATATTTACGGCCGAATTCAAGGAACTGCCGGTATTATTATGATACGAAGAATACAGGAGGCATCCGTTTTCATCTATCAGAGCTGCCTTGGTAGTGGTTGAACCGGCGTCAATGCCCAAATAGCATTCTCCGGCAAAAGACTCCAAAGCTCTTTTATTTGTTTGATGAGCGTTATGTCTCTTCCGGAAATTATTAAGATCACCTGCATCCTTAAATAGCGGCTGCAGCCGGGAAACCTCGTGAAAGCCGGTTATATCCAAATCTTTTAACCGGTTAATTAAGCCGTGTAAATCAATTGCATTTTCGGAGCCGGATGCTAAAGCGGCGCCTATAGCGACAAAGAACTGACCCTGTTCAGGAAATATTGCCTGATTATCATTAAGTTTCAGGGTAGCTTTAAACCTTTGCCTTAGTTCAGACAGGAACGATAGTGGTCCACCCAGAAAGGCGACATTGCCCTGAATCGATTTTCCGCAGGCCAAGCCGCTGATAGTCTGGTTGACAACCGCTTGAAACACAGAAGCCGCGATATCTTCCTTCCGCGCGCCCTCATTTAAAAGTACCTGGATATCGGTTTTAGCAAAAACCCCACAGCGAGCTGCCACGGGATATATGGTGGAATACTGTTTGGCCAGTTCGTTTAAGCCGTGGGCGTCTGTCCCCAGCAGGGCAGCCATTTGATCTATAAAGGCCCCGGTTCCGCCGGCGCAGATCCCGTTCATCCTTTGGTCCAGTCCGCCCTGGAAAAAAGTTATCTTGGCGTCTTCTCCCCCCAGTTCGATAGCTACGTCGGTTTGGGGAATTAATTTATCCACGGTGTTGTTACAGGCAATTACTTCCTGGATATGTTTGATTCCCAACCACGAGGAGAGCGCGAGTCCTGCTGAACCGGTTACCATAACCGTAAGCGGCCTGCTGCCTACCTGTTCAAACGCATTGATAATGAGTTCAGCAGTGAACCTTTTTGTTTCCGCATAGTGCCGCCGGTAGTTTTTGTAAATTATGGTCCCTTTGTCATCCAGAATGACTAACTTGACTGTAGTTGATCCCACGTCCAAGCCCATTCGCAGCATATCGTTCACCCCGTTCCCTCCCAGTCCAAGCCATGTTTATAACATTGTTTGAAACGGTAGTAACTTTAGGATAAATTTGAAACTAATTATTGTCAACGGTTTAGTGGATTTATCCCATCAAGAGATACGACAAATGCACACTGAAATGTTTCTGGAAAATGTCAGTGGAACTTAACGGGACACCGGGAATCATATTTATTTTTCGTGAAGACTTCACGATCTGTTCACACCATGTTCACAATAGCCGCCTATAATTCTAACCATAGACCAACAAAAAATTATCGAGGGGAGTCTTAGAAAAGATGAAAGAAAAAACGTTAAAATTCTTCAGGACCATTCTATTAGGCGGATTAGTTTTATCCACTGCCGGATCGGCATTTGCTGCAAACTCCAGTTTTTCAACCGACAACAAACAATTTGCTGATCGCCCAGCTATTCAAAGTAAAGTTGGCGCCCCGCCGGAAGAACAGTTTAGCCAATTGGTAACTGACGGAACTTTTACCCAAGAGCAACTTGACGCAGTACTGGAAGTCTTTTCCCAAAAAAACCAACCTGATCAAAAGCAACTAGGATTGAAACAAGCTGATACTTTGACCCAGATGGTAACCAATGGTACTATCACCCAGGAACAGGCTGATACAATAACGACAGCGCTTTCCCAAAGAGGAGAACCCGTTCAGGGAGAACAAGGCAACAAACTTGAAAATGTTTTCACTCAACTGGTCGCTGACGGCGCTATTACCCAGGAACAAGCTGATGCAATAACGGCAGCGCTTCCCCAGAGACCGGAACCCGTTCAGGGAGCACAAGGGAATGAACGCCCGGATGCTATCAGCCAGCTGGTATCCGACGGCATTATCACCCAGGAACAGGCTGATGCTATACAGGAAGCAAAAGACAACCCTGAAGAAGTGCTCGGCCAACTGGTCACTGACGGCACTATTACGCAGGAACAAGCTGATGCAATAAAGGCAGCGCTTCCCCAGCGGCCGGAACCCGGTCAGGCAGCACAGGGTAATACAATCCAGGAAGCTCTCAGCGAACTGGTAACTGACGGTACTATTTCCCAGGAACAGGCCGATGCAATGATGAACTTGTTCCCGCAACACCCGGCCGCCGGCACTCAGAATTAAAAATGAGGAGACGCCCAAGGGCGTCTCTTTTTTGCTTGACCGGACCGGCTATAAAGGGAAACGCGCTGTTTCTGCAGAAATTTATCTTCATAGTTACTTCGTTACTTCGGAGAGGATATACATATGTCTGCATCAACAAATATTTTAATTGCTGACGATGAACCCAGAATGATAAAACTCGTAACTGATTTTCTAAAGAAGGATGGCTTCAACGTTCTCGCAGCCGGGAATGGCAGACAGGCCTTAGAAATTTTTAATAATCACCACATTGACCTGGTTATTCTGGACGTAATGATGCCGGAATATGACGGTTGGGCTGTGTGCAGGGAAATTCGCAAGATTTCTCATGTGCCTATCATTATGCTTACCGCCCGTTCTGAAGAATCAGATGAATTGTTTGGGTTTGAGCTGGGAGCCGATGAATATGTAACCAAGCCCTTCAGCCCTAAAATTCTGGTGGCAAGGGTTCAATCATTACTGAGAAGGGTTACGGAACGTAAAAACCTGAACATCCCAGCGGATGGATTAGAAATAGATATAAACGGCCGGGCTGTTACTGTTGAAGGGACGCCGTTGGATTTAAGCATGAAGGAATTCGAGTTGTTGCTTTACCTGGTAAATAACGAAGGTACTGCATTAAACCGGGATCAAATATTGAGCGCGGTCTGGGATTATAACTATTTTGGTGATGCCAGGACCGTTGATACCCATATAAAAAGGCTCAGAAGCAAACTTGGCAATAAAGGCTCCCTTATTAAAACTATTCGCGGGATAGGATACAAATTTGAGGTGAAACATGAAGTTAACCATTAGAATAAAACTATTTTTGGTAATGAGCGGGTTAATTATTCTGTTCGTGGCCTTATCCCAGTTTCTTAACAGGGAGTTCCTTGAAAACTATTACGTTTCAGAAAAAAAGAAACATTTAATGGATATATATAGCTCTATCAATGATATATATCAAGGGGACCCGGAAACGATCTCCCTGGACCTGGAGATAATGGAACGCAGCACTGGGATTCGTATTGTTATCTTAAATCCAAAGCTGGAAGCAATATATCACTTACAGAGGATCCCTGAAGACCCCCCCGCAGAAGAACCTCCTCCCGCGCCTCAGCCAAGATCTGATGATCTGCAACCCTCAGCAAAACCTGAAATGAAACAGAGCTTTGAAAAAAACCTTATTCATATGAATCAGGACAGACTTTCAGAAGGTAATGCCGTCATTAATCTTTCTAAAGACCCAAGAATTCAGACTAATTTAATTAATTTAGTAACTACACTGAACAATGGGGACTATCTAATTCTCAACACCCCTTTTACTCCCATTAATGAAAGTGTACGCATAGCAAATCGTTTCTTCTTATTCACCGGATTATTGATATTTATAATTGGTAGTATAATTATCTATTTTTTTGCAAAAAGATTGACCCTGCCCATATTGAAGTTAAATGATATTGCCCAAAGAATCGCTAAACTTGATTTCAACCAAAAATACCCGGTTGAAACTTCTGATGAAGTTGGACAACTAGGAGAAAGCATTAATTCGTTATCCACCCAGTTGCATACTGCAATATTTGAACTAACCGAAGCAAACCATAAACTGCTGGAAGATATTGAGCAGAAACGAAGAATTGACGAAATGAGAAAGGAATTCATCTCCAGCGTATCCCACGAACTAAAAACACCGATCTCTTTAATCCAGGGCTATGCTGAAGGGTTAAAGGAAAATGTAAATGAAGATGAGGAGAATAAGAACTTTTACTGCGAAGTAATTGTTGACGAGACCACAAAGCTGGATAAGCTGGCATCGGATTTGTTGGATTTGTCCCAGATAGAAGCGGGTATTCAATTAGATAAAAGCAATTTTGATATATCCAAGCTTGTCGCAAAAGTCATGGAAAAATATAGGCCTTTGTTTTCAGAGAAGGGAGTTAATTGCACACTGTCAGAAGAACCCGGGTTAATTGTTTTTGCCGACAGGTTCCGTACGGAACAAATTATTGTTAATTACTTCAACAACGCCATTAATCATGTCGATCAACAAAAATTAATTACCACTTCCATTAAATCTCTTCAAGGAAAAGCTATTGTATCGGTCTATAATTCCGGCCCTTCTATTCCACCGGATTCATTAAATAAAATCTGGGAGAGTTTTTATAAGGTAGACAAAGCCAGAACAAGAGCTTATGGCGGAACCGGCCTGGGATTATCCATTGTCAGAGCTATCCAGGAACAAGATCACAACCGGTACGGCGTATTAAACAGAAACGGTGGTGTAGAATTTTGGTTTGAATTGGATATCGCGGCGAATCCAGTAATATAGGGTATTGGGAAGATTTTCCCAATACCCTTATACTTGGCGCAATATTTTATGGGTTTTACATTATTTTAAAGCCATGACTATCTTTGTCAACAGCTCGCTTTCCGGGACCTCGTTCGGTGAATTATAGTAAAATTCGTAATACACGCCCTTTTGTTCATAGCCGTTTTCTTCAATCCATTTAAACATCTCATTGTAGGGCTCTTCCATTTGGCCGTATGCCCCTTTATACATACAAGAAACATACTTACCCCGGGGAACCTCACCGGATTTAATTTCACCCTTGGCGGGCAAAGGCTTCACAACAGGAAAGCCCATTTCCACGTCTAGATCCCGCATATCAAGGTTGTAATAGGCTGTATACGGCGCATCTGCCGGTTGTTCGCCAAGTTCGGCCATATACCCCATAATCTCCCCATAAGCCTGGCCAATTACTTGCGGCAACTTTTCTACTGCGGTTCTTGTTCTAATGGACAAAGCAGGCCGTGCCTTTTGTTCGCTTAACTCAATTTGAAATTTCATCACCATTACCTCTCTTCCATTTACTGATATTCTAACAAGAACACCTGTTTGGTGTCAATAGAGTTATTCCATTTTCCACGCATGATCACATTCCGTACATCGCAGCATCCCTCTATTAAAAAGGCTTACGAAAGCAAACAAAAGAAATAGCGCCGTACCTATCCATAGAAATTTCAGGTATAGATAACCCACCAAGAAAAAAAGTCCTGCAATGATCAGCAGTGTACATATAACATTAAATTTACTCATTTGCCGGACATTTTTTGAACCACAACCCGGACAGGTATACTTATTTTCCGCCATGTAACTATACCACCCCATTTTTGTCTTGATTATATAAAAAAAGTCTCTCAAGCGCTATGCACAAACTATCATATAAAAAGACAAAAAGCGAATAATGGAAGAAGAAAGTTGTGAAGGAGTACTGGCTCATATAAGAAACCGAATGTGCTGTTCGGAACCATTGCCCCCGCTTTTGCCGGAGCGATAACCATGCTTGCGAACATTATCCAGTGGGGGGCTATTTTCGGCATGGGGTCCGGCGAATCAAATTGCCAGCCTTTTCAGTACCCACCCCCCTATCAGCAAGAGGGTTAAGTGGTTGGGCAAAATGAAGATATAAACGCGAGTCCGGGACAACCTCTTATTCTGGTTGTCCCGGATCATAACATCCAGCAACAAAATTTTCCTTGTTATTTACTGATTACTTCAGAAATCGGCCATGCTATTCTATCGCCTCGAATTTTTTATTACCTGTCTTGACCAATGGGGTTTACCTGGGATTTAAAGTTCCAGCACCAGCTATTTCTACTGTTTTCTCTTCAGATTCCTTATTTTTAAATGCAGAACGCAGCATGCTGACAGCGGTGTAAAGAATTACACACACTACAAGCCATTTTAAAATTTCAAGCGGCATTTCTTTAACGAGATACGCTGCAATCAAAACACCCACCGTACCGGCAATAGTGATGGTTATAGAGGCCTTGATGTCATAAGCAGCTTCCTTGATAAACTTGACACCGGCTGCCGGCATCAAAAACGCGCAGGACGCCATCATAATTGGGAAGGCAACTTTCGGGCTCATGCCTAAAGCGTAAACAAGCGCCATGCAAGGAGCATACAGGCCGATACCGATGGTCATCAGCGCGCCTAAAATAAAGTTGGCGACTACGCCGATAGCCAGCTTTGTACCTTCAAGAGCAATCGCTTCGCCGCCAACCGGCATCCACTTCAAAAGACCAGCTACAAATACAAAAGCAACAATCAGCAAGGCAATGCCCATACCCATCTGAATTTTTTTCTCAGGTAAATGTGATACTACACCGGCGCCAACGACAGCACCGATAACGGAGGCAGCCACCATAGCAATCAAAGTTACGATACCTACTTTAATAACGGTGATAAAGATTAATGCTTCCACAATTACGGGAATCGTCATGCTGACATTCAAGGTGCCGGGGATGAGACGATCAGGGACCAACTTAAAAAATCTAATTAATGCTGTAGAGGTCGCAAAGCTGCCGATGCCGAGGGTATCAAAAAAATTGCAGATAAAACCGGTTCCGGATAACTTTGCCACGCTTGCTTCTGAAAATTTGTCTTTGTTTTTGGCGGCATTTGAGAAAAAAACATATGAAAACCATACGGCTACAAGCCCGAGAGCGCCCTGAACAGCGTTAATTATACTCATCTTTATTCCTCCTTGTATAATGGCAGCTAATGTTTTAATTAACCGACCATAAACCCATATTTCACCGGATCATTGGGGTCAATTACATATTCATTAAATCCGGTAATGTACGCGCTGCCTGTAATCTCCGGTATAACCGCTGAAAATTCGCCTACCCTGGTTGCTTCGACCAGTCTGCCTCTGAAAATGGTGCCGATTATGCTCTCATAGACAAACTCCTGGTTAAGAGACAATTTCCCTTTGGCATAAAGCGTAGCCATTTTAGCGCTGGTGCCGGTGCCGCAAGGTGAGCGGTCCAACTGGCCGTCACCGAAGACAACGGTGTTTTTGAAGTTCGCCTCAGGATGGGTTGGCTCATCAAAAATTTCGACCAGATCAATGGTCCTGATATGCTCCAATTCCGGATGCTGTACTTTAATCTGTTCGTTTGCTGCCTTTTTAATCGCCATCCCCACTTTTATAAGTTGGTTAGTATTGGGGGTTGCAACTCTCAGGGACAAGTCCCTGGCATTCACAATGGCGAAGAAGCTGCCGCCAAACGCTATATCCAGCGTAACCTTACCAATTCCAGGGACATCTAATTTGATATCGGATTTATACAGAAATGCCGGAACATTACGGATTGTTACTGACTGCACCGTTTTTTCCTTTACCTTCGCCCGCGCCTCAATCAAACCGGCCGGAGCCTCAAATTTCACGTGGGTTACAGGTTCAACCGCCGTAACCATACCGGTCTCTATTGCTACGGTAACAGCTCCAATTGAACCATGCCCGCACATGTTTAGATAGCCGCCCCCATCCATAAACACGATGCCAAAATCCGCATCCTCTTTAACTGGGCTGGTCATAATCGACCCGAACATATCCCTGTGTCCACGCGGTTCATGCATCAGCGCGGTACGGACATAGTCAAAATTCTTTTCCAGATAAGCCTTTTTCGCAGCCATGTTCTTACCTGGAATATTAGGAAAGCCACCAACAACAACCCGGGTAGGTTCACCCATGGTATGTGAATCAACGGCCAAAATTGAACGTGTAAATCTCATGATGACCTCCTCCGTTTTAGAGAAATTCGTTTTTTAAGTATCTTTAATGCTTTTATCACATCGACAGCATTGACGGCGTTCTGTTCAACAACTTCAGTTTCCATCCCCTGACCCGATTTATCCAAATCGATTACATCTTCCATATATTCATTTTCCACTACCATACCGTTCGCGGTAAAAGTAAGACCAACTGCCGGAATACTTCTTTCCCCAAACTCTTCCATATGTGCGGCAAAATCGATATGCTGATTGCCAAATCCCTCGGCATAAATCAATACTCCATCCACACCGAGCGCCTCCGCCAGCATGCCAAGCCGGCCGGCAACGTAAAATTTTTGGCTGTTATCCTGGGGGCTGCCTACTATCGCCACACCCACGAGATCAAACTCAGGATCGTCTCGTATCATTTCCACCAGCGGATCACGGAAATGATGCAGCGTTGTTTCCTTGGTGGCTGGACCTACACCCATGCTTTCAACTCCTAGGTCATGGAATGAATCGCGCCGTCTTTCACCTCATTTGGCGACAAAACAACCGGCAAATTGCCCAAGTCGATAATCGATTTGGCCCCTCGTACTCCGCCCGGTTCAGCCGGCAGCAGCAATTTTTCATGCATGGCGCCCTGGCCGCCCACTTCTTTTACGATCAAAATGCGTGATTTACCAGGCCTTCTAACGTCCCGAAAAGTGTCAACCCGCACAGCTTGCCGTGCCGATAGTTTAGACAACAATCTGCGAATATCTTCGAGAATAAAATCACAAACTTGGTGTGCAGCAAGCGGACCCCTGCGCTCCATACCAGTACCCGCTTCAAGAACAACATCAATACGAAGAATGATATCCCGGGCACCTGGTGTGCCCGGCATACCAAACTCTACCTTTTCAGCCAGTATCCCGTGGGACGACCCGAATTCAGCTATCTGTCTGCCCTGTTCGTCGGTACCGGTTAAAACGACTACGAAACCGCTTAAATAGTTGGTTATTCCTTCACCGAGCGTACCCTTTACCTTGGCCGCAACCGGCAGCATGTCCATCATAGAGTTTGTCGGAACATTTCGCTGGTGTGGCTCAATCAGATCTATGACAACTTTTTTGACCAGCGGGCTAACCGACAAAGCTTTTTCGGCCAGCGTCCTATCAATGGTCAATGTAGTACCATTAATTTCCGTCCGTTCTCCAAGGACAATTCTGTTAATGCAAAACTCCCGGATTTCCAACGATTGAAGCTCCTGCTCCTCCGTAATTGACGGCGCCGCTTGCTTGCTAGCCCGAACTTGTGCGGCTTTCAGAAATTTTTCCGGGGCCTCTATCACTACCCCTTTGGCCTGGGACACGGCCAGTTTAAACAAAAAGTTCACCTCCCTTTCCATTCATATTTGAAATTATCACTGCTTCAAAGTCTACGGCTGCGGGCGGCACTTTCGCGTTACAGATTACACTTTTGCCTTGTATTCATAAGGCAGCGGCACGATTTTCCCAAATGAATCAATTTCTTCCAATGTTCTCAAGGCATCTTTCAATATGCCCGTTTGCATAGCAATGTTGTGGGGTTCGCCGACATTTGCCCCCATCGGCACCAGCGGAGCGGCAACCCGGGGCGAGCCTTGCTGTTTGGCAACCGGAGGCAGTGCAGCAATGATGATGGTTGGAATTCCTGCAGCCTCAATCGCTCTCTGCACAATCACGGCAGAGCGGTGGCAGGTGCCTCACCCGGCGGTTAAAACGGCCATGTCGACGCTGTCCTCTTTCAGAATCCTGGTGATGTTCGGACCGGTTTCCTCTTCGAATTTTTTAACATTGCCGCCACCGCCCATAAAACCGATAAGCCTTGGCGCGATTCCGCCAATAAACCCTTCCCGGGCAAGCTCACGCATACGGTCAATGGGAAACATAGAGTTAATGTCTTTATTCACATCGCTGTTATCATAGCCGCCATGGGTAACCATCAACTGCTCGGCAGTGGTATCGCCGGGTATTTCCCGGAAGCTAAAGTCACCGGCCAGGTTAAAGGGTGTTTGGGTCTTTAAATGCACGCCGCCGGCAGTCAAAATTGCGACCACACTTTCCTTAACCGGTTTAGTAACCGGGGTAAATACCGCAGGTGGTGTAATCGGAACATAAATCTCTGATTGCAGGCCCTCTACAACCGTGAGTTTCATAAAATTACCTCCTTCAATCGGGTTATTTATCACTGGCGGACACAACTTGAATATAGCTGAAATACAATTCAACTTCGTCGTCAACAGCCAGAGGCTTATCGGTAAAAACCATTCTAAGGGGAACGCTCAAAATTCCAAGCCGGCCGGAAAAGGCAATCTTGACGCCGACATCTGTTACCTCAACAATTTTCCCCCTTATCAACCGGGGTGTCATATCAATATTCATGGCTGAACAACCTACCCGATCTGGTCATCAAGCACTTTTTGGTTGTGTTGAATGACCGATTGATCCCACTTGCGGCCGGGCGCTTTGAGTTCCACGCCGGCCATCTTGTTTTTCAGCATAGTCAAAGCCCGTTTGGCATCCCATTCGCACAGTGTGTTATCGCCTAAAATCTCAGATTCAAAGCCATTGGCATCCTTGTTCAGTTCGATCATCGCGTCCATGTACTTGTTGCCCACTACCAATGCGCCCTGGTATGCGGAGTAAGTCACCCCGACAACAGGCACGCCGCGTTTACCAATTTGCTCGATGTGGCTGGCAAAATCGATGTGGTTGTTACCGAAACCTTCGGTAGTGACAATAGCGCCTTCCACGCCCAGAGCTTCCGCCATTGCCCCGACGCGGCCAGAAACATAGTTTTTCTCATTATTGATTTGCGGGCTTCCGACGAACACCACACCCACCAGGTCAATCTCCTCATCGCTTGCCATCAGGTTTACCAGCGGCTCCCGGAAATAATGGCGGGTGTTTTCTTTGGAAGCAGGCCCGATGCAGGTCAACGCATGAATACCGCCGTCACGCACTTCGTTCGCTGAAAGAACAACCGGCACATTGCCCAGGTCAACGTTAGGACGGCCGCCGAATACACCGGCAGGCTCATTGGGCAGGATGACGTTGTCGTGCATTGCCCCCTGACCCATGATTTCTTTCACCAGGACTACGCGAGGCCGTCCAATACGGCTGATATCCTGATACTCCACTTCTGAAACTGCCGCCTCAGCAGGCACTTTTTTCAGAACCTCGCGGATTTCCTGGATAATAACGTCGCACACTGTATGGGAAGCGTAGGGTCCGCAGCGCTCCATACCCTTACCTGCTTCGATGGTAGTCATGATGCGAAGCAGAATATCGTTTTCATCCGGGCAGCCGGGACGTCCGTAACGGATTTTTTCATCAAGATATCCTTCGCAAGAGCCGAACTCATGTACCTGCAGGCCGCTTTCGTCCATACCGGTCAGCATTACGACCATACCCGTAAGGACGTTGGTTACCCCTTCGCCCAGCCGGCCTTCAACTTTTGCAGCCACAGGAATAACGTCCATAATGGTGTTGGTGTAAACATGTTTGTTGTCCGGCGTAACGATGTCCATTTCAATTTTCTTGACCAGCGGGTCGGCTTTCAGAGCTTCTTCACACAGCGCTTTGCGAATGGTCAGCACACCGTTTTCAAAACTTGTTTGCTCGCCCAGCGCTACCTTTGTCACTACGTATTCGCGCCTTTTCAGGGTGCGGCGGATTTTATCCTCAGACGCTATCGCCGGCGCATCCGGAACCGCTGCCGGCGGAACCACCGGGACAGGCGCTTGCGCCACGGACGGAGCGCCACCATACACGACAACCGTCGGAAATTCCAGATTGATGCCTTTTGACTCTTCGATGCGAATACGTACCACACCGCCTGTAACGGCCGGTTGTTCGCCGCCTGCCGGTACAGTATCCGGCGGAGCCATCTCCTCTGTCGCGGTTTCCGGTGCGACAACCTCACTTTCCACTGTCTGCATCCCTTCCAACATATCAGGGGTCAGCGGGGTCAGCGCGTCCACCGTTTTAATTAGTTTTGCACCTAATGCCTGACCGATTTTAACCACATTGCCAGGTACCGTCAGAAGACCCGAGTCCTCTAAATCAGGCAATAAATCAGGATCTTCCAGATCGGCCGGCGCAATCACCATTCCCACCTTGGCCAGACAGCATACCACCGCCGGATCGTCTTTATGGCGAGCTGCTGTTTCCGGAGTTATAGACATGTTTGCTTACCCTCCTTATGACATTTATCAACCTTAAATTTGAGATTTAACATTATTCAATCTTCAGCCGGCGCACCAGACGATGTCCCACGGCCCGCATGATATGGTCGGTATGGTGATAAACCGGCAACTTCAATTTGGGAGCGACACCCATAACAGTATTGGAACAGTCGCTGCAGTTGCTTATAAGCAGCACTTCAGCGCCATTTTTTTTCAGTTTTAATACCTTCTCAGCCTGACCGGGGCAGTTACCGGGATTTTCGCATTTAATGCTGTTTTTTACATCCACGACTTGTTTGCATCTTTCAACACTCACAACCTCGGCGCCCATTTTTTGCGCCAGTTCCCGTAAGCGGATCTCACCGGCGCCGCATGCGCAAACCAAGAGCCCCATTTTGCGTTTTTCGTTAGGCAGCGGCAAAGTCACCAGAACGCCACCCGTCGTCTTTTCAACCACACTGTCAATATCAACGCTTTTACCTGTAAAGGGACCGCCCATAATAATCTCGCCGTAGTCACCTTCAATACCCCCGGCTTCTTCAATCAGATCCTTAATTGGCCTACCGATAGGAATATTCATAAAAATTTTGGCCTCACACCCGCTTTTTAATCTGCCGATTACTGTCAGATTCTTGGTCATTACCGGTTTTCTCAAATCAACCGCCTCACAAACAGCCGCGAGGGTTTCCACATTACAGACTACGGCGTTGGCCGCCAATGGCAGTTGATCAGGCTTTAACAGCTGTCCCAGCGCCTCACGAATAATCGCGCGTTCCTCTCCCATCGGATAGAGGTCAGGCAAAGTTGCAACCTCAATCCGTGCGTCGTCTATTACTGACTTCATACTGGCAATGGCTTTTGTATTTTTACTTTTTATGGCAATAATTCCCCTGGCGGCATTAGTGGCCCGCATGGCGTAAATTAGCCCTCTATAGACTACCGCCGGGTTTTCTTGTATTTGTTTAATGTTGTGTGCCAACAACGGCTCGCACTCAGCACCGTTGGCGATAACCACACCTCCTTTAATGTCAATATCCATTTTGACGTGGGTTGGGAAACCGGCGCCGCCCATTCCGACAATACCTGCCGCTTTAATCATCTCCACAATGCTGTCACTTGCGGGTATTGGCTGGAAGGTATACGGTTGAATCTCATCGGCTTCAATTACAATTTCTTTTTCATTCACATCAATAACCGTACCGCGTACACTGGCGTGAATATTAGCTCCCAATCGTGTCGGTTCAGCGATAAGCGCCCCTCTTTCCACTCTGTCACCTATTTTGACCAACGGGCTGTCTGGCGCACCCAAGTGTTGCTGAAGCAAAATTTTATAAAGCTTTTTCATTCCTTCACCCCCCTTGCGATTTTCTTAGCATAATTAGTGCAAACATTGTGCCAAGAATATAAACTCTTTCTAACAATTAATATTACGTTCTATTATCTAGCATTTAACCGTCTTAAAACCAAACAAATACAGCAATAACAACACTAATGCTGTCTCCGAATTAGATTTGAGGATTTACGGCCTTTTTATTACAAAAAACCTCCATGTGTCAAAACTACTGACACATGGAGGTTTTATAATATTTGAGGGAAAGCATATTTAATAGTTTTTATTGGTACTAATGACATGTCCAACAAACTGACATAGGTCAAGATGTTGGACACAATGATTTGCAAATAACTATACATGATGGTTCTATGTTATATGGTCGTACAAATTATTTTATCAAGCAGCTATATCATCAATATGAATTGGCATCATAGACAATGTTTAGTTTCTGCAATTTATAATAAAGAGTGCTGCGCGGTATTCTGAGCATTTTGGCGGCTTTGGCCTTATTGTTTCCGGTAAGCGTCAGGACATTGATAATTGTCCGTCGTTCAGCTTCAATGATGGCTTCTTCCAGCCGTATCAAGGTTTCAAAATTAGCCGTGATTTTATTATCACCTTGCTTTTGATTAGAATTCTTAATCACTAATGGCAAATACTGCGCCGTAATCATATTGTCATCTGCCAAAACCACCAACCGTTCCACTACGTTTTTAAGTTCCCGGACATTTCCCGGCCAATGATAATGCAGCAGCATAGCCATGACTTCAGGAGCAATTTTGTCAATCAATTTGTGATTGACCACAGAATGTTTTTTTAAGTAATAATCAATCAAAATAGGTATATCTTCAGGCCGCTCTCTGAGGGCAGGCAGTTTTA